>NZ_QLYT01000016.1:0-278253 GCF_003269305.1 Paenibacillus sp. MDMC362 | reverse complement strand
CGAAGCAAGCTGGAAGGCCCTTCAAGAAGCCATGAATGCGGCAAAAGATGTACTGGACGATCCAACAGCAACGCAAGATGAAGTCGACAAAGCGTTGGCAGCTCTAAAACAAGCAGAGAAGGACCTTGTGAGGCTGGGTGGGGAACTGGATGATCTTAACCTTCTTGGTCTAACAAATGGGGGCAATCGAGAAATCGAGTTAACTCCACCGTTCGACCCGAACCAGAACAAAAACTATTACGGAACTGTTGCGAATGATGTATATGGCATCAGCCTGAATCCAGTGGCGAAATATCCGGACGATACTCAGGTGAAAATCATCGTGAATGGTCTAGAGTATTCTGCCGACAAGTGGAATAAGCTTCCGCTTATCGAGGGTGAGAACGCGATCACAGTCGGCGTCTATGACAAAGCCGGTAAGCTGATTAACGAGTATACCTATATCATCGTTCGTGAGAGAGCGTCCGGTAATGACAACTCCGGCGGTGGCAACAATGGTGGTAGCAATAATGGTGGCGGTAACTCGGACACAGTTAATCCAACTACTCCACCAACAACGGACAACACGGTGAAACCGGGGAACATCGTAATAACCATTAACGGTTCGAATGTATCGTTCGCTTCGGGCACGGTAAACGGTGGTCAAGCGACGGTTACGATCGATAAGCACAAACTGTCCGGCATTCTTGCGGATGGCAAAGAACATAAATTCGGCATCAGCGTACCGGGTAACGGGAATGTCGAAGTTCAAGGATTGACGGTTGAAGATCTGAAGAAGCTTGCCGATACCGGCTCCAGCCTGGAAATTGAAGATGTGCTGGCGATTTATCCGGTTCCTGCAGGACAGCTCGATGTGAACGCGATCAGCAAGCAGTTCGGCAACGCGCCGATCAGCGACATTGCGGCAAACATCAAGATCAAACGTTCTGGCGATGAGTTGGCTAAGCTTGCACGCGAAAAGTCAGCTCAAAACGGTTATGAACTGCTTGTGCATCCGGTCGACCTCGATTTGGCCTTTATGCATGACGGAAAAACGGATAGAACGGGATTATTGAACGGCTATGCGCCAAAATACATCGCAATTCCGGAAGGCGTAGATCCGAACCGGATTACGACAGGCGTCATCGTCAACCCGGACGGCACCGTATTCCATGTACCGTCGGTCGTAACAAAGGTCAATAACCGATACTTCGCACTCATCAATGATCTTCGCAGCAGTGGTACCTATTCTGTTATTTGGAATCCTCAGGATTTCGAGGATGTAAAATCGCATTGGGGCAAACAGGATGTCAACAACATTGCCGCAAGACTGAGTCTGAAAGGCAACGGCAATAATACATTCTCGCCGAATCGTTATGTCACGCGCTCGGAATTTGCTGAGATTGTCGTGTTGGGCCTAGGCTTAATGCGTCAGGATGCATCGCAGGCTAAATTCTCTGATGTACCGGCCTCAATATGGTATAGGGACGCTGTATCCATTGCGAATGAATTTGATATCGTTCGTGGTTATAATGACAGCAATTTCAAAGGCGGTCTGCAAATTACGAGAGAGCAAGGTTTTGCTATGATTGCTCGTGCATATCGTTTGATTCAATCCGAAGATGTGCCAAATCAGGAGCAGATTGCTACTACGCTGGCACAATATACGGATGGGGCCAATGTAGCGCCTTGGGCAAAGGCAGATGTAACCCAATTGATCCATGCGGGAATTATTCAAGGCAACGGACCGGAAGCTCTTAGTCCGAAAGCGCAAATGACACGTGCCGAGGTAACCGCACTGATCGCAAGAATGCTGAAAGTGACCAACCTGATCGATAAATAATGGAGTAACGTATAAACAACCATTGATGACGTGGAGTCGTCAATGGTTGTTTTTTCATTTATTTTTAATGATGCATATTGGACCTTCAGGTGGTTGCCTATGCATGGTTGATAACTATGACAAAAAAGCACCCCAATATTATAATTGTTATATATATCCTATTACGGTACTGACCGGGAGGGCGGCATGCAATTTCAACCAATCTATGATGATGGGAAATTACTTCTACCGAAGATCGAATTAAATATGACATCGAACCAATCGATCGGCATTATAACGGACTTGAAGCGAAAGCAGCTTTTATTGAATCAATTGACGCGTTATTTTCAATATTATTTGTTTCGAGCTGGGCAAAACGAGTATGCTCGTTTAACGGTGGAAGAGCTGATCGCTTTTCTAATCCGTGTAACGGAGAGGAAGGACCGCGTCGCTCTGTTAATGGATTATTTTGCTTTAAAAGAAGAGCGGAAGGTAAAAATCAAGGATTTAAGCTCATCGAAAAGGATGTACGTGACATTGCTGCGTGTCTTTTTTGCGCATCAGCCTACGATTGTATTGGAGGAACCTTACTTTTACTTGGAAGAAGAAGATCGGCGTCATTTTAAACGAATTTTGGATGACCTGACGAAAGAGAAGCAGGTTTTAATTTTAACTTCGAATTTAGAGGATGCCATGATTTCCTGTGACGCCATTTATCGATTGAACGAGCTCGGATTTCATCCATTGGATATTCGGGACTCGGAAGATGATAAGCAGGAAGCGCAGGAACAAGATCGGGGCAATATCACCTTGCAGAAGATTTATACGAAAAAAAATGACAAGGTGATTTTATTTGATCCACCTGAAGTCGATTACATAGAAAGTATGGATGGTTCGATCCTTGTGCATGTAGCTGGAGAAAATTATGTCTGTGCTTTGACGCTAACCGAGCTCGAGCAGAGATTGTTAAATTTCGGATTTTTTAGATGTCATCGATCCTACATCGTTAATCTGCAAAAAGTAAGAGAGATTATCACATGGACGAAGAATAGCTACAGCTTGCGTTTAAATACGGGTCAAGATGCCGTAGTCCCGTTATCTCGTTCAAAGTTGCAAGAGTTAAAAGCGCTTCTCAACATTTAATTTCCGGGGAAATTGTCGAACTATTCAAGCATTAAGCGGTACAATTCAGGCGATAACAGCTACATTTCGGCGGATCTTGATGGCTGGAGATATGAGATCCCTATATACTTAAGCGAACAACTTAAGGATGTGGTGTGAATGGCTGTTATCCAGGTCGAACATATTCGAAAAAGATTTGGAAATAAGGATGCGTTAGCAGACGTGTCCTTTTCCATTCCGAAAGGTGAAGTTTTTGGTTTCTTAGGTCCGAGTGGTTCAGGAAAAACGACATTAATCAAGATTTTAACGGCGCAATTAAATCCGACAAGCGGACAGGCAAACGTATTTAACGAGCCGGCGGAGAGGATGCAGCAGTCTGCCCAGAAGATGCGCTTTGGCATTTTGACGGATAATAGTGGTTTATATGAGAGATTATCGATTGAGGAAAACTTGGAGCTATATCGCCAATTATATGATCTCCCCGGATCTTCGATCGATAAGGTGCTGCAGTTTGTAAACTTAAGTGGAGAGCGCAAAAAGAAAGTCAATCTCTTATCCAAAGGGATGCGTCAGCGTGTCATGTTGGCATGCGCGGTCGTCCATGAGCCAGAACTATTATTTTTAGATGAACCTACTTCGGCTTTAGACCCAGTAAACTCAGCACATATTCATAAAGGTTTGCGCTACTTAAATGAGAAAGGAACAACGATCTTCTTAACTACGCATGATATGGCCGAGGCAGAGTTGATATGTAATCGTGTAGCGATTTTGTATCGGGGGCAAATCCAAACCATCGGCTCACCAAAGGAACTAAAAAAACAGCATCGAGAAAACGTAGTTTGTGTTGAGTTAATCAACGGGTATGCCTACGAGCTCCCGATTAATGATGGAACGGCTGATCAAGTCGCCGATTGGATGAAACAAGGGTTGATTGGTCGATTAGAAACAAAAGAGCCAAGTCTAGGTGATATCTTTATTAAAATGACAGGAAGTGAGTTACTATGAGTATCTCATTGAAACGTGCGCGAGCTATATTTGTGAAGGATTATAAGGAGTTTTCACGAAATTATGCCGTCTCCCTTTTGTTGATTTTTCCAATTATTATGGCATTGGGTCTTCGAGGTGCCCCTCGGGATTTGACGACTGCAACTTTCGGTTTGATTCTAAATACTTCGTTTGTAATGCTGCCGAGTTTTGCACAAGCTTGCTTGATTGCGGAAGAAAAGGAGCGTAACACTTTACGATCATTAATGATGACTCCGGCCACGACTATGGATGTTTTAATCGGTAAAAGTAGTTTAGTCTTTGTCATGTCTGTTGTTATTCTGGCCGTTGCTACGTATCTATTTGGCTATGAGCCAGTTAGTATATGGGCGTTTGTGGCTGCAATCCTTCTTTCAATTATTCTATACACAGCGGCCGGGACGATTTCTGGTTTATTCTCCAAGACGGTGCTTGAAGCATCTTTCTCTATAATCCCTGTGCTAATCGTATTTACTGCGGTACCATATGGGGGAATGTTGCTGGTGAATGATTTTCCGATTTTCAAAGCGCTGGAGTATACACCAAGCATTCAACTTTTGCATTTGCTAGGTACACGCAATACAGATTTTATAACGGGAGATTTATTAAAGCCCCTCCTCATTATTTTGGTATGGACGGTTGTATTCACGATTGCGTCAGTTGTTTTGTACCAACGACGGTTAAAGGATGAGTAGGAAACCTAGGAGGGATCAAATTCCGATGAATCTAGCCGCCAAGTTAATGCAAAAATTCAAAGATCGCGTTACCCAGAATAAGCTAAAAGTCTATCGCGACCAAGCGGAGCTCATCAGGAAACGGAGTTTGGAAGCCTGGGACGATGGGCAGCTTCAAGCGGAATCCGACCGGCTGCAAAAAGAAGCAAAATTGGGGACGCCTTTGGACGAGCTGCTTGTCGATGCCTATGTGCTAGTCGGCGAGGCAGCGAGGAGAACGCTCGGACTACAGCCTTACGCTGTCCAGATCATGGCTGCCATCGCTCTGCACGAGGGATTCTTGATCGAGCAGCATACCGGCGAAGGAAAAACGCTTTCTGCTGTTATGCCAGCTTATCTAAATGCGCTAACAGGCGAAGGCGTTCATGTGCTGACTTTTAACGATTATTTGGCACATCGAGATGCGGAGTGGATGGGCCCAATCTATCGTTTCCTCGGGTTAACGGTAAAATCGGTTCAAGCGGGCATGAGCCTGTCCGAGAAACGAGAAGCGTACGCCGCGGATATAACCTATGTAACGGCCAAAGAAGCGGGATTCGATTTTTTGCGCGACACGATCGCACTGGACAGAGCCGATACCGCGCATCGTCCCTTTCACTACGTCATCGTCGACGAAGCGGACTCACTGCTTCTCGACGAAGCTCGGGTGCCGCTGGTCATCGCCGGCGAGCCGGGTTCTTCCGGCAGCGATGGCATTCGTTTCGCAGAAGTGGCTAGGCAGCTTGAGCAAGACGAGCATTACGATTTCGACGAGTTCAAGCGGAATGTCTATTTGAATGAAGCGGGCTCAGCGAAAGCGGAATCGCTGCTGGGATGCGGCAATTTGTACGAAAGCCATAATAGCGATTTGTTATCGTCGTTAAATTGCGCGTTGCATGCGGAGTCGTTATTGAAAAAAGACGTCGATTACATCGTCCGGGACGGTAAAATCGAGTTAATTGACGAATATACCGGCCGCGTGTCGGAGAACAGACATTTGCCGGATGGGCTTCAAGCCGCTCTTGCGGCCAAAGAAGGGTTGCAGTCCTTAGCCGGCGGGAAAATTCTCGGTACGATCACCCTTCAACACTTCCTTAGCCTATATCCGAAGATTAGCGGAATGACGGCCACCGCGCACGTTTCCGCAATGGAATTCGAAAATATTTATGCACTGCAAGTCGTGCAAATTCCACCGAACCGGACAAACATACGGATCGATCATCCGCACCGGATTTATACCCATAAAGAAGCTAAACTTACGGCGCTTGTACAAGAAATATCGACCGTCCATAGGGCGGGACGTCCGATTCTCATTGGTACGTCAAGCGTCGGGGAGTCTGAAATGCTCGCGGAGGCGCTAGCGGCTGCCGACGTACCTTGCCAAGTTCTGAATGCGAAGAACGACGCAAAAGAAGCAGAGATCATCGCCAAAGCGGGAGAAATGGGCGCTGTGACGGTGTCTACCAATATGGCGGGACGAGGCGTCGATATCCAGCTTGGCGGCGGTAACCCCATGCAGGCAGAAGTTGTCGCCAAGCTGGGCGGGTTGTACGTGATTGGTACGCATATGCACGAAAGCGTGCGGATCGACAACCAGTTGCGCGGGCGTTCTGGACGCCAAGGCGACCCAGGGGCTTCCATATTTTTTGTGAGCTTGGAGGACGATTTGATCCTTCAGTTTGGTATCGATAAAGCAATTCCGCCCATCTATCGCGATCTTAGGCAGGATGAAGCGCTTGGACAGTCGGTGCTCTACAGCAAAATTACGCATATTCAGCGCGTTATGATGGGCCAGAACTTCCATATCCGCCAGGAACTGAACGGTTATTCGGATATGGTGGAGGAACAGCGACGTATTCTATACGCGGAACGGCTCGGAATTTTGAAAGGCGAGACGCCGTTGAGCCCTTCGGAGCAGCGGGTACGGCTTTATTATATCGACAAGTTCTGGGCTGAGCATCTGGCTTACGTTTCTTACATTCGCGAAAGCATCCATTTGACGAAACTTGCTAACCGCAATCCGATCGACGAATTTCATGCGCAAATCATCCAGGCCTTCGAGCAAATTCCGGCTAAAATAAATAGAGCTTCAGACAATATGTTCGAAAAGCTGGGAGGCTCGAATGATCCGGCGAAGTGGGAAGAGTTCGGGCTGAAGAGCCCTACCTCCACTTGGACTTATATTATGAATGATCAATACATGGAGTACTTGCAGAATCCCGGTTCATGGAACCCAGGGACGATCATCGCTTATTGGATTCGCAAGATGTTGAGGCCGGTATTCGGGTGGTCAGAATTTTGATCGGGACGAATACGGGCGAGCGCTCGATTCATCTTGTGCTGAAAATGTCTCTGGACAGCTGTTAGGTTGAGATCATAAAGCAGATTAATAAAGAGATGAGCCAGGCATTTAAGATTAAGAAAAGGCGAAAAACCGCCAACTGGAGACCTACGAAATTTCACTTTGATGGAACTGCAGTAACTCCGTAACGGATATCGGCGCATAGTTGGAAAAATTATTTATTCTGCCATCAATACCAAGTGCGGAAGCAGACATCAGGGGGAATGTATGAGAAATGAAGAAGAGAGGAACCCATGATGCGCTTACTGTGTTTAAGACTTACATCAAACATGGGCTTATAGCCCAAAAATTGTATAGAAATTGTATAGATCTCTACAGTATAATGGGCGGGCACGCCATATAATTTGTCGCATTTTGTCATTTTACGTTATATGGCGACGATGGCCAAAGGGAAGGGGGAAAAGTTCTGGCCGCAGCCAAAAATTTTTCAGGGGTGAAGGAGATTTCTATATTGAAACAAAAACGCAGTTTAGGTAAAACTATGCTATCTTTCTGCCTGGCAGTTTTGCTTGTCTTGCAGACAGTGGTGTTCCCTGCTGCTGCATATGCGGATGGGGAATCCGGCTCGCCGAACGCGGCCGAATCGCCGTCGGTATCGGAGGCGGTGTACGACGAGCCAGGCGAACCGCCGTCGGCAACTAAGGCAGTGTACGCTCCCGCAGCAATGGCGGCAGACCCGACGGACAAAACGGCAGTACTAGCAAACGCCAATCCGACGTTTAACCTCACGGTGAAGCAAGGTGACCCTGCGGCTGTGATTCAGCCGGGGGGCGAGATTAACGGTCGGGAGAACTTTACCCTTGAGCTGGATAATATCGCCGTGCCGACCAAGGGCGACGATCTCAATGCTCCGCCCGAAAGCGTAATTCAGCAGGGGGATTATGCCGTTCTGGATAAGGCGACCTACTTCCCTGATGTGAATTTGACGCCTGCGGGTCCTATACCTATCAATCAGGGCGGGCTGAAGATTGCTACCGTCCAGTTTTTTGCCGATTCCATCAAGATTACGTTTGATGGAGCAGGGGTATATGACGGGAGTCGACGCGACGTCAAAATCGGCTTTTCCGCTACTGCCAAGGCAGCAGATCAGGCGCCCGGAGGAGGCAGGGATACGGCCATTTTCGGAAATGGCTATAAGTTTAAAAACTCGGATTTGGTACCGGAGTATACCATTGCCGTAAGCTCCTTAAGCAACGGCGGCTATGACAGTGGTATTAACAGTCCCTCTTTTCAAGAGGGCACCATTACGTGGCGAGCGGTAGTGACTGCTACCGACAAGGACGATAAGACCATCGCCATGCCGCTGGATGGGCTGACCTTCTCAGATGCGCTTGTGAATGTAGGCGTATATATGCCTGGGTCCTTCACAGTGGATGGAAAAGCGGCAGATCCTGTTTATGCTGCCGATCGTACACTTTCCTACAAGTTCCCAGGCGTATCCACTGCCGATGACGTTAAAAGCACGGCGACGATTACCTTCAAAACGTGGATTCCTAGGAATGCTTATTACAATGAAAAGAACGGCAATTTTGATCAATATGGATGGTACCGCATTGATAATGCCGCAAAGCTCTTGGGTGACACTGCCGATGAAAAGGCTTCATCGAACACCCATCGGATTGCCATACGCCCTAACTGGATTGCGGTGACCGGCAAGCCTGCTAAGAGCGGAAACGATACGCTTATCACGTGGACGGTTGTGGTCAACCAGAGAATCAACAATAACAGCGTGCTGTCTAAATCCGGCTTGCAGAATGTTAAGATTACAGACAACCTGCCCGCTGGGACGGAGTTTGTGTCCGCAACCTATAAGAATGGAGACAGCGGTACGGATACCCCAATTACCCGTAACGCCGCAGGGGAGTATGAGATCGGATCCGCCATCGGCGGGAATCTGGACGGCCCGCTCTATATGACGGTTGTGACCAGGGTGACAGACAGCAGCAAGTCAACCTTCGACTACAAAGCGCGCGCAAACTGGGAATTGGATGTGATGGATGAAGGGACTGCCATCCAGAACAACGATGCGACCGGCTGGACCGCTCCTGCTGCCGTTGTGGACATCGCACAGGTTAAAATCGGCGCACATGCTTTCACGAAAGGCGTTGCAACAAACAATGCTACAGCCTACGCGCTGTATAACGTCGGAGGCGCCAAGTGGACGATCAACTTGACGCTGCAGTATGATCTGGATGCTCCAGTCGTCTATGATTTGCTGGTTCACGGCGGTTCGCTCGATGTATTGGATAATCTGGATGCCAATCCTGAGGTAACGCCGGCCATTCTGGATGCGATCAAGAGTCAAATCAGCGATAAGCATCTCTGGCAAAAATACCGCGACAAGACGTTGACTGTGAGTAATGGGCTGATCGGTGATGTGATCCCCTTGACGGTGAACGGCGAACGGGTAGCGGACCTTATCAGAGTGACCGGGTATAAAGGAGATGTGTTGGGGAGCGTTACTTTCGAATCCGTTACGACCAACCCGGATAATCTCTTTCGTCAGGATTTCGCAGGGGGATGGAGCAACCTGGCCTTCTTCTTCGATGGTGACGATTATATAAACCACAAAGAAGCCACCGTCAAGAACCCGGTGCGGATGCTGAACAAGGAGATGCTGTACGCGAGTTCGGTCGATGAGAACGGCAATCCGCTAGGAAATATAGCCGCCGATTGGAACCGAAACTATAACAACTATAGCGGCAGCACGTGGACGCGGCCAATTGTCGTCAATGATCCGAATTGGTATTTGGACAACTCCCGTGATGATAAATACATCCTGGCAGGCTACGATCGCAAGGATCGAACAGTTACTTTCCGGCTGGCAGTGAACATGCCAGGATTTAATACGGATGAGATGGCCAAAGATGATGGAGCACGCGTAGCCAGTGACATCAAGCTTGTGGATACACTGCCTGAGGGCTGGGAGTTTGTCGATTATGCTCCAGGCGAGGCTTATCGGCTTTATAAAGGTACTACGGGCTATAATGCGGGCTCAGGACAAAGTGCTGGCGGTTATGGCAGATACGCACAAGCAAGCGGGATCATTCAGCCGAACGATCCCAAGCATGTGGTTAGCTTTACGAAGAATGATAATGTAGGCACCTTCACCTTCTCTAAGCTGGAGAGTCCTTACGTCATTCTGGTGAAGGCGCGTCCAACCAATGCCGCGCTTGCGAATTACAACCTAGGCAACAATAATGCCGGTGAGAATCAGGCCGAGTTCTCCATGAAATGGGGAGACAATCCGTATAGCGCTACTGAAAAGCACAGAATTATTGTGCCTATGCAGTCTCTAAGCAAGACGGTGAAAAAGCCGGTTTCCGGCGTGCAGGAATGGACGGTGAACTATACGCCTCCGTTTGAGATGAAGCAAGGCGTCTATTTGCTGGACACCCTTGGTAAGGGACTAAAACTGCGCCAAAATGCAGAAGGCGGTTTATCTCTTGAACCTTCCGACATCGCTGTTTATCCTGGTAAGATGAAGCCGGACGGCAGTCTGGAGCGTGACGGAGGGCCGCTGAATCTTGCGGATCCGAATAGTGAGGTGAAGGTCACCGCGGGCACAGACCCGGGAACTGGGGGATCGACGCTTAGGTTTGATTTTGCCGACCCGAACAAGTTGTATCAGATCGTTTACCAGACCGAATCCCAGGGTATGCAGCCAGGAACGGCCGGGAATTCCATCAAGCTGATGGGCGATGATACCCTTCCGCCGATCGGAGCCCAGAGCAGTATTACACTGGACGCGAACGATGTAGCGGGAAGTGCGAACGAAAACGGCCTGCTCTTCCTCAAAAAGGTTGGTCCCGACGGTACAACACTGCTGAAGGATGTAAAGTTCAAGCTATATAATCCTGATGGTACTCCGGCTAAGGATATGAACAACAATGAGATGGAAGAAAAAACGACGGGCACGGACGGCAAGACGAATTTCATTATTCAGGTGCCGGGGGATTATCTGCTCAAACAGACGTATATCGATCCTCTCACTTACTTGCCTACGACTACGGTATACCGGGTACGAGTCATCGATGCGCCGGGCAAGCCTGTCCTTGTTGACGGACAGAAAGTGGAATCGAACAACCCACTGATCGTGCCTACGCCGGCTCAAGGCAAGCTGACCATTACCAACAAGGTGGAAGGAAACGGGAGCGATCAGAATAAAGAGTTCGAGTACACCGTTACTTTCACCGGCGAAGGCAAGGACGGAGAGTACACCTATAAGAAGCCAGATAATACGTATGGCAAGATCAACAGCGGAGACAAGATTACCCTCAAGCACGGGCAAACTGTGATGCTCCCCGCATTGCCTGCGGACCTGGCCTATGCCGTAACCGAGGCAGATTATACGACCGTTGACGGTTACACGACCATGCCGGAGACGAGAGAGTTATCCGGTACAATCGTAAATAAAGGCGACCATAAGGCGGATTTCGTCAACAAGCGTTACGTTAACAATCTGACCGTAAGCAATACCGTCACGGGGGACGGCGCAGAACCGGACAAGCCGTTTAAATACACGGTGACCTTCGACGGTGCAGGAAAAGGTCATGCCTACGATTATGAGCATTCAGACGGCACGACAGGCAAGATCAAGTCCAGCGATACTTTCATGCTCAAGGATGGCGAGACCTTTAAAATTAAGGATCTGCCGGAGAATTTGAAGTATACGATCGCCCAGGACGATTATAAAAACGATGGCTACGCGACCACCCCTACACTGTCTGACGAGGGAGTTATGGCGCGCGTCGATCGCGAGGCGGATTTCGTCAATGAACGGACCGTGAACAAGTTGACGATCAGCAACATGGTCATGGGCAACGGTGGTGACAAGACGAAGGCTTTCGAGTATACCGTCCTCTTTGAGGATACAGGCAAGGATGGAAGATACGCTTACGAGAAATCGGACGGCAGCACGGGCACGATCAAGTCTGGCCAATCCTTCACACTTACGGATGGAGAGAAGCTGGAAATTGTAGGTCTGCCTAAGGATCTGAAATACACAGTGACGCAGAAAGACTACACGACTGACGAATACGTGACCATGCCTAAAGAACTGTATTATACCGGGGTCATGGTGGACAAAGATGAAGTTGCCCCGTTCACGAACGTGCGAGTTATCGAAGGCGGTCTGATCATCAGCAACAAAGTTGAAGGCAAAGACAACGACAAGGCCAAGCCGTTCAAGTACACGCTCACTTTCACAGGCGAGGGAGCGGACAAATCCTACGCTTATGAGAAGTCGGACGGCAGCACAGGAACGATCACGAGCGGAGATACCTTCGAGCTTACCGACGGTCAGACACTCGTTATCGAAGATCTTCCGACGTATCTCAAGTATACGGTGACCCAGAATGATTATACGCAGGAAGGCTATGTGACAAATCCAGAAAGCTTCGAACACACAGGCACCATTCCGGAGAAAACAAAGGCTGAAGCACATTTTGTCAATATTCGCCCGTATCTGGAAGGCGTGCTGCGTGACAACAACACAGGAGAAGTCATTCCGAACGCGGAAATCATCGTGACGAACAAGAAGACCAATGAACAGCAGAAGATTTGGACGAATGAGAAGGGTGAATATTCCGTCCCTGCCGAGGCGGACACCGACTATACGATCACGTATACGAAGGTGTACACGGTAGGCGGAAAAGATGTGCCTATCGAATTCACGCAAAAAGCAAATGTGGACAGCAGTGTGAAAGGCGAGACCGTGCCAGCGGATATTACGGCTGTAGGGATCGTTCTGTTCAAGCAGCTGGACGGAACAACAGAACTATTCAATCCTTCGCTTACCAGTCAGATGCGCATCTACTTGAAGGACAAGGACGGCAAATATATTCAGGAGAACGGTCGTCCTAAGGCGTTCCAACTGGCTTCGAACGGCACCTTCTCCATAGAAGACGAAGAGCTGAGGGCGCAGCAGTACACGATGGAAGTTCGCTATCAAGCTGAAACTGGTGAGGAACTGTTCTTCAAAGTGACGCAGCTGGACGTGAAGGCTAACGGAGAGCTGAATATCTCCGAGGAATTGGTCGACCCTTACGGTACGGTTTATGATGAAACGACAGGTGATGCCGTCACAGGCAAGAAAATTGAAGGAGCCATAGTTACCCTGTATTATGCGGATACGCAGCGGAATCGAGATAAAGGACGTACTCCGGATACGAAGGTAACGCTTCCTCCGGTTCCGAATTTTGCGCCGCACGACAACAAGAGCCCAGAGCAAGATAGCGACGCAAATGGCTTCTACGCGTACATGGTGTTTCCTGAAGCGGATTATTATCTGATCGTAACGAAGGACGGATACGAGACGCACAGAAGTGATACGATCTCTGTCGATTTCGACATTGTGAAATACGACGTGCCGATGAAGCCGATCAACACCGGCGGCGGACCAGGCCCTGTCAACCCGGCACCAGAGCCGGGGAATCCAGGCCCTGTCAACCCGGCACCAGAGCCGGAGAACCCAGGCCCTGTCAACCCAGCTCCAGAGCCGGAGAACCCAGGCCCTGTCAACCCAGCTCCAGAGCCGGAGAATCCAGGCCCTGTTAACCCTACTCCAGAGCCGGAGAACCCAGGTCCTGTCAGCCCAGCTCCAGAGCCGGAGAATCCAGGCCCTGTCAACCCAGCTCCAGAGCCAGAGAACCCAGGCCCTGTTCCTGATCAACCTGGCTCCGAGCCTGGCAACGTCAACAATGAGAATAACAACATCGACAACGTGCCTGATGTCAGCGACTTAGCCGATAAGGGTGCGGGCAATGGAAATAACGAACTGGACGATGCTCCGGAAACCGGAGACAACAGCGTATCGCCAATCTTCTATATGGCTTTGGCGCTGATGTCCTTGATGACGATCGGGTTCTGTCTACTCGGTAACAAGAAGAAAAAGCACATCCAATGATCGGAAAGGCGGTAAGAGGAAATGAGCAAAATCAAAAAAATTCTTATCGCCGTTTCCTTCCTTGTGTTGGTATTTTCTCTCGTCAATATTGCGAGAATTTCCCTGCGGGATTATGCTGAGAAACAGAAAATCGAAGAGCTGGCAACAGCTTGGGAGGAAGGATCGAACAAAGGCGGAGGGGCTGCATCCCCCTCCGTTTTGTTCAATAAGGCGAATGAGCCGGTCATGCTTCCCGAATTTCGAGAGCTTTACGAGAGAAACTCGGACATCGTCGGCTGGCTGAAGATGGACGGCACCCGAATTGAGTACCCGGTCATGCAGAATCCACAGGATGCGGAGTACTATCTCAATCATGATTTCGATAAAAAGGAAAACAAAGGCGGCCTCCCTTTTTTGGACGCGCATAGCCGGACCAACGGTTCGGACATTGTGCTGATTCATGGGCATCACATGAAAAGCGGCTGGATGTTTAAAGATTTAATGAAGTACAAGAACGAAAGCTTTTATAGAGAGCATGCAACGTTCCAGTTCAGCACGCTTTACGAAAAGGAAGAGTATGAGATTGTAGCCGTTATTCTGTCAAAAGTTTATCGCAAATCGGACGACGTCTTTAAATACTACCAGATTGAGAATGTAAGTACGCCGGCCGAGTTCGATTCGTATGTTCAGAACATCAAAAAACTCGCTCTTTATGACACAGGCGTAACAGCCCGGTATGGCGATAAACTTATTGTACTGTCCACGTGCGAGTACTCGACCGAAAACGGCCGGTTAGCGGTGGTCGCCCGAAAGCGTTCATGACGATGTTGAAATACAGAGTGAAGCTGTTTTATATCGCGTTCTCCTTTGGAGGACGCGATTTTTTTAGGCTTAATTTGATCCAGTTTAGGGCTCTTATTTTTCGCCGATGGACCCGTTTCGCTGAACCGCATCTACCGCAGGTTCTTTTTCAAACGGCGGTGATCGGACTCGTACTTCCTTGCGAAGGTGAGGAGCTCGTTGCTTGCGTGTTCTGGTGGACGTCGGTAGTTGGATCTGGCAGAGCTGCAGGCGTTTTGCTCACGGAGTCACGCAAGGTCCAAAAAGGCCATCCCGTATAGGATGGCCTTAAATCTTGCCTTAGAAGGTCGCAGAAAGGGCGGATGCTTGTCAGAAGGCGCCGAATCGGCCGCCTGCGGCCACGCCCTTGGGGGATATACGTTCAATCTCCGCCAGATCGTCAGCTGACAGCGTCACTTGCAGCGCTCCAAGATTCTCTTGCACGCGGTCCAACCGTTTTGTTCCCGGAATCGGAACGATTTGCTCGTCTTGTGCCAGGAGCCAGGCTAGACTCAATTGGGCGGGGGTGCAGCCTTTTTGAGAGGCCATTTTCTCGATCAGGGAGACGACCTCAACGTTCTTGGCGAAGTTCTCGCCTTGGAATCGCGGGTAATAGCGCCGATAGTCGTCTTCCGGCAAATCCTCAAATTTCTTGATCTGGCCGGTTAGGAAGCCGCGGCCAAGCGGGCTGTAAGGGACTAGACCGATACGCAGCTCCTTAAGAACCGGGAGAACTTCGTCCTCCACTTCCCTGCTCCATAGGGAATATTCGGTTTCGACTGCGGTTAAGGGATGTACCGCATGGGCCCGTCGGATAATATCGACTGGCGCCTCCGACAATCCGATGTATCGAATCTTCCCTTGCTTTACGAGGTCAGACATCGTGCCGACTGTTTCCTCGATAGGGGTATTGGGGTCGGGGCGATGCTGATAATAGAGATCAATGTAATCCAGTCCCAAACTGTAGAGGCTGGCATCAACGGATTTCTTGATGTAGGCGGGATCCCCTTTCGGACCTTGTCCATGCGTGATTCCGAATTTGGTGGCAATAACGGCCTCATCGCGCCGACCTTTAAGTGCACGTCCGACAAGCTTCTCATTTCCCCCAAACCGCCCGAGCGTATATTCCGTCCCATAAAGATCGGCTGTATCAAACATCGTCACGCCCATATCCAATGCTCCCTGAATCGTACGCACGGATTCGTCGTTGTCAGGCATCATCATGGTTCCAAGGCTGATGGCCGACACTTCAAGCCCTTCTTTTCCTAGTTTTCTTTGCTGCAGCATAGGTACCCCTCATTTCTGGCGTTAGGATTATTCGAATATGAGCCCATTCTAATCGATCCTTACCGAGGCAACCACACAACGTTTTTACTAGTAAAAATATTAACGGTCAGAACCCGGATCCTCAGTAGCCGGGGTGTAAATGCAGATGTGGATATCCGGGCGGTCAGACAAATTCACCAAGGAATGGATATCATAAGCAACAGGTTGATGGGTAACGGGGGACTGCAAAACAATCCGGTTGACCTTTTTGAGGTGAACATCGTATTGTCCCCACAATCGATCGAATTCGGGGCTGTTCTGAGTAAGCTCCTCTACTGCCGTCTCAAACCAAGGGTCATCCCGGTGTTTATCGTAATAAGTTCGGAACACGCCCACCGAATAACTCGAAAATTCTTCTATATTCACGATGCGATTGCGCATTTCCGTATCTTCGAACAACAAACGCATGAAATAACGATCTTGAACAGGAATGGAAGCAAAGTCGGTGAACGTCTCCTGAGCTGCCTTGTTCCAAGCGAGCACTTCGCTTCTCTCATTGGTGATGTGAGAGGGGTACGTCAATTGATCTATAATCTTCTGCATATGCGGATCTACGACGGCTGGGCCCGCAAAAGGCGTCTCGAATGCATGCGGGTTCCAGAGCTGGTATAAATGACTCTTCTCGGCTGGAGATAATCGGAGTGCTTGGGCGATGCTGTCGATCACATCTTTGGACGGGGTTAAATCCCGCCCTTGCTCCAGCCACGTATAGTAGGTGACGCTCACGCCCGCTAGTAAGGAGACTTCCTCGCGCCGCAGTCCGGGCGTCTTCCGTTGTCCGATGGCGAACTCCAGGCCCGCGTCCTCCGGCGAAAGTCGTTCTCTGCGTGATTTGAGAAACGCTCCCATTGCCTTTGCTTTGCTGTTAGTAACAGTCATAGATCGATCACCACCTGAATGTTGGGTATTGAGCTTCATTTGATAACAAATAATCGTTGTAGAACTACGATAACATTTTACTATATATAAACTCCCGTTGTGGTTGATGAAGGTGCGGCAAAAATAATGGGGAATAATAGCTTAACTGTCGCCAAGTCGAAGTATATGGATAAAAAAGAAAGAACTCTCCGCGTCTGAAGAGTTCTGTTTATTGAGTACGATTGACTTATCCACTGAAGGAATGACTTCAAAAAACGGGTCACGGCGTAGGGGGTTTACCAGACGAGGAAGACCCTGTTATTGTACTTTCCGCAAGCCTGGTAATCGACTCAATGTCTTGATCGGTTAAATGATCAAGGAAATATTTGCGTATTGCCTTGGAAACTATGGGACGGGCATCATTCAATGCCGCTTCTCCAACGGAAGTAATGATGACTTGAACACCGCGGTCCGTGTCTAACGGCTTCCTCATCACAAGTCCGCGTTTTTCCATCCGCGTCAAATGGTGTGACAGTCGACTCTTGTCCCAGTCCATCGAGTCGGCCAATTCCTGTTGGCGAAGGTTGCCGTTCCCCAAAAGGACTAACCGATCCAACACCCCATAATCACCCTCTGACAGTCCAGTCTGCTCGGACATCTCTTTTATTACGCGACCGAAGATGCTCTGAAAGGAGCCTTTCCACATATGCCATATTCGCATTTCCTCTTGGTTTAGCTCGTTCTTGTTCATAGGAACATCATAGCATGGTTGACGTGTCAACTACAATATGATACAGTTGACAAAGGTTGACGTGTCAACCTATACTGCCGATTTATTTCAGGAACCAGCTTGACCGCTTTCTCCCCGTAACGGTTTGGCTAATCTTTTTTCAAGAAAGGAACATTTATTATGAAAATTAAAGTTAGTGTGCCTACTCCAGTCGTTTCGGTGAAGCCGGTAGTCCTATCAGCGCCGGACCGTGGTGAGGATCTGCAAGTGCGAGTGTCTGCGCCCGCGACGGGGAGTGAATTGCCTATTCTCGTTTTCTCGCACGGCTTTGGCTGGTCGTTGGATGGCTACGGCCCGTTGGCCGACTACTGGGCTGCTCATGGCTTCGTGGTCATTCAACCTACCCATCTCGATTCGAGGACGCTGAATCTTCCTCCTGAAGATCCCCGTACGCCACGGATCTGGCGTTTCCGAGTCGAGGACATGAAGCGCATCCTCGACCAGCTTGATCAACTTGAAGCTTCCGTTCCCGGTCTCAGTGGACGCCTCGATCGAAGCCGTATTGCGGCAGCCGGACACTCCTGGGGGGGCCAGACGGTGAGCATGCTGCTCGGCGCGCGAGTCCTCGATACCCATGGCGAGCCGGGAGAGGATATGTCCGACTCACGAATCAAGGCGGGCGTGCTGCTTGCCACAACTGGCAAGGGTGGTGCTGATTTGAGTCCGTTCGCGGCAGAGCACTTCCCCTTCATGAACCCGAGCTTCGCCGAGATGAGCACGCCGACCCTTGTGGTAGCGGGAGATCATGACCAGTCCCAACTGTCCACTCGGGGACCGGACTGGTTCACCGACCCGTACTTCCTGAGCCCGGGCAGCAAGAGCCTGCTCACCCTCTTCGGAGCCGAGCACTCGCTTGGCGGGATCCCCGGTTACAGCGCTGCGGAGACGACGGACGAGAGCCCCGAACGAGTCGCCTTGATCCAGCAGATCACGTTGGCCTATCTTCGAAATGAGCTCGACCTCGACGACTCCAGCTGGCCAGCCGCTCGCGCGGCTATAGAAGAGAGTGATATCCCGCTGGGGCGCATCGAGTCCAAATAAGGGCCTCGATCGCACCGACCCGTCAGGCCTACTCGCTCTTATAGCAGCCGTGGATGAAGAGGAACGACGGTGGCGTATACGGTCATTGAAGGACAGAAGGACATGCGCAAAGAAAATGTTAGATAAGAAATCGTTACTATATAGATTAGCTTAATATGTTTAACGAAATAACGGAGGAGCTGCCGCGGCAGCTCCTTTCGCAATTTTTTGCTGATAGGCGCAATAAGCTGAACCTGGATCATGAGTAATGCGAAATGGCTCCCCACAATGCCCATGCCTCTGACTCTCAGGTAGCATTCTGCGCATGTACTTAGTCATGCCACCGAGAGGGGGTTCCATCTTTAGGAAGTCGATGTGCTTGCGTGACCAGCCGTTATCGCGGGTGCTTTCGCTGCGAGCCTGGTAATAGCGTTTCATGTCGCTGCCATAAGCTTGGACCAATAGCTTGTGCTCAAAAGTTAGAGCGTAAAAAATACTGGCGGAGCGCCCCGGTTTCACTTGAACCTTACGTAACGTAATGTTTTACAATAGACCTACCGGTACATAGCTAGCGACAAAGAGTGGAGATGGTTCAGAAAAGACATTGGAAGGTCGGGTGCCTTGCCAAACTGACGGGGCTTACCGTACGAACCCTCGGGTTTTATGATCAAATCGGGTTGTTCTCTCTGTAGGGACAAACGGTATCCGGCCACAGGCCAAGGTGTATTCTTTAACGAACATGATTCGCCAGAAATACGAGAGCACGGTACAAACAACATGTTGGACACACTGGGCAAGATAGTAGAAGGGGAGGTAAGAACATGACAATAGGTGAGAATGAACTTATGGCTTCGCGCGAGTACGATGTCCCACAGGAGCTTGTGTTTCGGGCATGGACAACCCCAGATTTATTAGCCAAGTGGTGGGGGCCGAAAGGCTTCAAGAATACGTTTCACGAGTGCGATATGAGGCCGGGAGGCACGTGGAAGTTCACCATGCACGGACCGGATGGCGTGGATTATCCTAACCATAATGTCTTTGTTGAGTTCGTGCCGACGGAGCGGGTCGTGATTGATCATCTGAACTTTCACGAGTTTCGGGTAACGGGTGCCTTCGATGATATCGATGGCCGGACCAGGGTCACCTTCCGTCAACGTTTCAAGAAAAAAGAGGAGTTTGAAAAAGCGAAGCCCATCTGCATAGAAGCTAATGAACAGCAGCTTGACCGACTTGGCAAGGTGCTAGCGGAATTGGTCGATAGCTTTGTAAAGTGATATCTGCATTTACCCAAAAAGACTGCTACTTAAGTAATTTCTCTAAAAAGTCGCCGTTCACGATCCCTGCTGGGAATCGGACGGCGATTTTTGTTATGCTGGGTCTAGAGAAGTTGATATTGGAGGCGGAGAGGGCAAGATGAAAAAGATACTGATCGTAGATGATGAAGCCGATCTTCGCAAACTGCTCACGGATTACTTTGAAATAAACGGTTATTTCGTGATGACGGCGAAGGATGGCAGCGAGGCGCTGCGGCAAATAGAGAATCAACCGGATCTTGTGTTGCTGGATATTAGTATGCCGGAGCTTGATGGTCTGGAATTATGCAGGAAAATCCGGCATTTTGTGTCCTGTCCGATCCTGTTTCTAACCGCCCGCGGCGAGGATGCGGATAAAATATCGGGATTTCAGGCCGGAGGGGACGACTATATTGCCAAACCGTTTAGTCTTCATGAGCTGGGCGCGAGGGTAGAGGCGCATTTGCGCAGGGAGATGCGAAGCCAAACGAAAACGTCCGTAAGATTTAGCGAAGATTTGGCCATTGATTATTCGGCTCGGGCGCTTTACATCCACGATGTACAAATTCCCTTGGCCAAAAAAGAGTTCGATATTATAGAGCTATTGTCCATGCATCCCGGAATGGTGTTTGACAAAGAGCGTATTTTTGAAAAAGTGTGGGGACTGGACGGCGAAGGCGACAGCGCCGTAATAGCGGAACATATCAGGCGAATTCGTATCAAATTAAAAGAGCATGGCTGCGGCGACAGGATTGAAACTGTGTGGGGAGTGGGTTACAAATGGCGAAAATGATAAACTGGCTGAGCCTGAAGCGGTTAACCTTGCTGCAATCGTTCATCCTATTATGCTGCCTTACGCTCATCGCCGTTCTAGTCGTCATCACATTGGAGTTTAGATGGGCGGAAAGTATACGGTTGCGGTTTGCCGGCTATTCTTCCGTGAACGATTGGTTGCTGCCTTCCCTCGTTGCGGTTGTCCTGTTAACGGTTGCCGTCGGCATCGTCCTGATGGGCAGCCTGTTTTATCGGTGGAAACTGAAAAAACCACTTGAAATCCTGATGCAGGCATCGGAGAAAATTTCGGCGAACGATTTGGGGTTTCATATTTCTTACGACAGCCGGGATGAGATGGGGGAATTATGCCGTGTATTTGAGAATATGCGCGGTCAGTTGGAGAAGAACCATCAAACGCTCTGGCGATCGGTCGAGGAACGGAAACAACTGAACGCTATTTTTGCCCATGATCTGAGAACGCCCCTATCCGTTCTGAAAGGGTACTCCGAGTTTATCACCGCCTACTTGCCGGAGCGCAAGATATCCGAGGAGAAACTCTTGGACACGATTCAAACGATGCAGGCGCATATCGTCCGTCTTGAAAGCTACACGGAGGCGATGAATTCTATTCAGAAGCTGGAGGATATGCCGGTACAGAGCCGTATGATTGAAAAGGATGAACTTATCTCCTTGCTGAATGACAGCGCGCGCCAAGTTACCAAACGGAATGGTAAGACTTTCGGTTCATCCATTGCCGCGGAAGTGAACGAAATAACGGTCGATGTCCATTTGGCGATGCAGGTTTTTGAGAATTTGATCGTAAATGCAGCGCGTTATGCCTCTAGTCACGTAAGCGTTCATTATAACGTCGGCAAGGGCTTCTTTTCTATAACCGTCGCGGATGATGGCGCAGGTTTTTCCGAAGGGGCGCTCCGCAAGGCCGTACTTCCTTTTTATCGCGGAGAGGTATGGGATGCCAATGAACATCACGGACTGGGGCTTTACATTTGCAAAGTTCTTTGCGAAAAGCATGAGGGTAGTCTGCAGGTAGCCAACGGCCTCCATGGCGGTGGGAACGTAACGGCAAGTTTTTTGTACGGAGTTGATAAATAGTTGAAAAAGATCGATTAGCATTTTCCTTAACATGAATTAAGGAGTGCTAGTATGAGAACCGTAGAGAAGAAAATGTGGCTAGTCTTGAGTTGTTTCCTGCTAATGATGGGCATCCTGGCCAGACCCGCTTCCGCCGTTGAAGTCCGAAGCAAAGCCGAAGTCCGGCAGGAAATCGATCAGTACGTCAAAAAAACGATGAGCGCCAATCATATTCAGGGTGCGGCTCTTGCCATCGTTCATAACGAAGAGGTGTTCTATACGCAAGGATACAGCGCTGGTTCAGAGGGCCGTGATATAAACGACCGCACCCCCTTTCCTATTGCTTCGTTAAGCAAATCTTTTACGGCACTGGCTGTCCTTCAGTTGGCGGACAAGGGACTAATCGAGCTTGATGCGACGTACGCATCTTATTTTCCCGACCTTGCACCTAAGGACGAGCGCGTTCGCGATATTACCGTTCGCGATTTGCTCAACCAGACAAGCGGTCTGAATGACAAGGTGAATCCCGACATGACCCGTTCGTCCCCATATCAATCGCTCCGACAGGTTAACGAGTCGTTGAACACGGTTCAGCTAGCGAATGATCCTGGAGCAGCCTATAGCTACCACAACCCGAATTATCAATACTTGGCTTTATTAGTCGAAACAATGAGCGGGCAGAACTTCTCCGATTACTTGGAGGATCATATCTTTGAGCCTCTGGGAATGAGAGATACCTTTAATGTGAGCAACACGCGGCAGATCAATGAGAATTCCGCCATTCCGCGGGGACATTATATATTGCTCGGCCATCCTGTAAGCCATCCTGAACCATCTTGGTTCGTTGACGGTCCTGCCGGAATCGTCTCGACTGCTGAAGATATGGCCAAGTGGATGCTCGCCCAATATAATGGCAGGCTTCTTACGCCAGAGCTGATGGGGCAGTACCATACGGCCGGACAGAACGGTCCGTATGGAATGGGGTGGCTTGCGGAAGAGGATGAGCAAGGGGGCCGGACAATTTCCCATAGTGGCATTTTCTGGACGTATAAGGCGGAAGAGACGATCTATTTGGATCAGCGGCTGGGCATTGCGATGATGTTTGACTCCGGTTTAAACGCCTTTGTCGATTATTCGGCTTTTGTCGACGGAATCGCAAAGATTATGAAGGGAGAAAAGACCGAATCGACGATTGTCAACAGCAAAAACATGGAGGTGGTTATGATTCTGCTGGTGCTTGCGACGATTGCTTGGGGGATATATAGGCTCTATCGGATCCATCGAAGCAAAAAGGCCATGACAACCGGGAAATTGATTGTTTCATTAGCCGGAGGACTGCTGCCTATCTTGATTCTTCTGTTTCTGTCGCCGTTAGCTACATTTATTGGCGCCGGGCGAGTATTGCCTTGGTATGGACTATGGACTGCCATGTCATCGCTGATCATATGGCTTGTTGTATTATCGCTTGTGAATATAACGGTTATGGTCTGCCGTTTCAGGTTGTATTACCAGGCCAAGAAGATGAAGGGAATAACCACTTCACCTTATCCAGAAACCCCCTCAAGATAACCCTATACGTAAGCAACTATCCAATCCGATTCCCCAAATTCAGATGAAAAGTAGCTAGACTCGGGACAATCCGGCGTAACTAGGAGACAGATGTTTGGAAAGGAGCTGTCGAGGCATGCTCCTTTCTTATTTTCCTCTTAGCAAATTTGTCCGCTATCAGCGTGTATATTTTTTGTATAGATAAAGTTGTTAAATTGATGTATTAGGGCGAGTCGGTGAGTGCCCGTTACTAAGGATTCATTCAAGGATTTGAGCAGCAAAGAAGTATATTAAATTACACGAATGCGCCCGCTTTATGTCATGGTGGAGGTCGAAACTTTAATGATGATAAAACAAACGGTAACGGACGAGTTAGTCGTCAGAGCGATGGAACGGAATCTGGCTATGATCCGTTTTGATACGGATCGAAAGGTGGCTTATGTAAACGAGGTATTCGCCAAGACGATGGGATATTCGGTTGAGGAAGTACAGAAAATGCATCATCGAGACTTTTGCTTTGACTCCTTTGCTAATTCACCGGACTACGATCAGTTCTGGAGAGCGCTATGGTCCGGGCAAAGCTTTCAGGATAAGGTTGAACGGAAAAATGCCCGCGGTGAAACGGTATGGCTGGAGGCAACCTACATCCCGGTATATGACGAGCAGGAGTCCGAGATCATCGGTGTTTCCAAGATCGCAACAGATATTACGGAACGCCAATTCAGCCTCACCACAGTGGTTAAGGAATTGGAGATGACCTCTCAAATCTTAAGCCAGCGGGCAGAAGTCGGCATCAGCAGGAGCCGGGAGCTTCTGCTTAGTGTAGACCGGATTGCTGAGGTTTCTGAGGATAATACGCTTACACTTAAGGGCTTGCAGGAGCAGGCCAGATCAATCCAGGGAATTGTGCAGACCATTCGTGACATTGCATCTCAAACTAACTTGCTCTCCCTAAATGCAGCCATCGAGGCAGCCCATGCGGGTCCGCATGGCAGAGGATTTGAGGTTGTAGCAACAGAGGTACGCAAGCTGTCGAGCGAGGTATCGGAGTCCATCATCCAAGTGCAGGGCACCATTAGCGGGATCACCAAGGAAATATCCGAGATTTCAAACGGAATTAGCCGTATTCAGTCATCAATCGTGGGGGGGCAGCAACAGATACGTGTGACTATGGAAGACTTCGACAGCATTGTTGCCCTTGCTCAAAAACTGGACGATCAAGCACGAAGTGTTACTGAAAACATTTAACATACACTCCAATGACGGTGATCTAAATATATCAAATGGGTAGAAAGACCGAGCCTGGAGGCTCGGTCTTTGTAGTGCTCTCTTAAAACCTCCTAACCTGTACAGTTTTTGTACAGAATGGAATGATACAATTCGCGAGGGGGTTAGAACCCTAGGTGCAGATGCTTTTTGACATAAGAGTTTACTCCTGAGTGAATGGAGGTTGGGCGGTTTGAACATGCGAAGTGGACACAAAGCCTTGTGGATAGGGCTTGCTATATTGTTAAGCACCGCCTTGGGAATCGGGGGATATTTGATCCAAGCTAAGGGGGATATATCAACGAAACGTTTTATTACGATGAACATGACCAACCCGAATGGCACGCTGGCCACCTATTTACAGGATGCCCAGTCGGTCAATCCTGATTTGGCAGCAGGACGAGAGGCGCTCTCCGAATCTCTTGGGTTTTGGATGCAGGCAGCGCTGGAAAGCCGTGATCTTGCCGAGTTTGAGAGGAGTTATGACATATTAACCCGCTATTTTATCGCGGATCGCCATTATATTGCGTGGAAACTTAATCCCGAAGGTAAGGCCCAAGTCAGCACGAACGCGCTTGGCGACGATTTACGGATTATCGGGGCTCTGCTGGAAGGTGCCCGGATATGGAAGGGCCATTCCGAATGGAAGGAGACGGCGGGGGAGCTTTCTGAAACCTTGCTAAACAGGTCCCAAAACAACGGGTATCTGGTGGATTTCTACGATTTCACCAGGCTGGAAATGCCCGATACGCTGAGTCTGGCCTATGTGGATCTCCCGGCACTCAAAGGGCTCCAGAACGAAGGACTACTGGATGAGGACACGTACATTCGATATCATTCCCTGCTTCGGAACATGCCGGACGACGGTGTGTTCTATCCCAAGTCCTTTAATGTAGTGACCAGGGAGTATACCTATGAAGCCAAGGTGAATTTAATTGATCAGCTGCTGATTGCGATGTATGCCGGGGAAACGGGAAGGGACCAAGCGCCGCTGCACCATTTCCTGAAGGAGGAGTTCGAGCAGGCGGGGAAATTGGCTGGACAGTATACACGGGCCGACCGAAAGGCCGCGGTAAATTACGAGTCTCCGTCGGTATATGGCCTTGCGATCAACTTTGCGCTTCAAAGGGGAGACAGGCCATTTGCAGCAAAACTGTACAAGCGGATGCAAACCTTCAAGGGAAAGGACGCCCATTATCCCGGAGGATATGTATTCGGGAAAGATACGCATATTTTTGATAACTTGCTTCCTTTATTAGGCGAATTTGCTTTTCAACGAGGTGGACATGGAAAATAAAAAATTGATCCAGCGCATGGTCTGGGGATACGTACTGCTGATCGGTTTAGCGCTCCTGCAGGAGCTGTTGCTCTATATTAATGTCTTTAGAGACTCATCTTTTACGCTGCTTGAACTGGGATTCAGTATCGGATGCCTTGCGGCTCTGCTACTCGGTTTCTTGGTCCCTCCCGGGGTCTCGGTCGTTAGTATTTTTGTTTATATCGTTGCTTATTTTGTATGGCTTACGACGTATGCCGAGGTCGATGTGCTGTCCATCTCCTGGCTATGGCTGCTGCCGGCCAACGTGGCCGCGGCCACATTCATCAAATCCGGATTGATTCGCAATAAACGGCTGATGGAGCGGCTTGAGGAGCTGCAGCGAAGGAACCCGGAATTGGACTTGGCAACCTCGCTGGGCAATAAGGAAGCCTTTAAAGAAACGTTGATCAAGCAGTCCAACTTGGCCAATCGTTATTCGGATACGTATAACTTCTGCCTGGCCATGTTTAAAATCGAATTTCTGCCGATGGTGCGGGAATCCCTCGGTTCCCAAGGCTACGCTCAGCTGCTCGCTTCCTTATCGGAAGGGATACGGAATCATATTCGTTACGAGGATTACAAGTTTGGCCTTGACGAGGGACGATTTGTCGTGCTGCTTCCCATGACGAACCAGGAGTATCTAAAGGCACTGACGGACCGGATCAAGCACGCGCTGATGGACATGCCGTTCCAGGACCGGAAAGGCGGGGAGCTGAAGCTGGTAATCCGTACAGGAGCGCTGGTGTTTGCTAAGGAGCAGTTCAGCAAATATGAAGATGCGGATGCCGTCATTGCCGCACTCGAACGCAATACGGAGACCGATTTGATCGGAGAGTATATATAAATCATGGTCAATATATTTAGTTAAGCGGCAGGAGGAGGAAGAAATGTCTTACAGCGAATGGTTTATTCCGCTTTGCAAAATCGTCAGCCTGATGTTTACCCTTGCGGTGCTGGGGCTGTTCATTGCAACGATGGCCCTTCGAGTTCGCGTACATCGAAAATACGACCGGAGGAAGATTCGTGGCTGACTTATTATTAATGTTTTGTATTGTTAGCATTTGGGCTGCCGTGTTGGAGTCGATCCTGATTATGGGGGGAGCGGTCCGGTTTATTTTCAGGCAGAGCCGCAGGGAATGGACCATTCCTGATGTGGATGAGATGGAGCATTTCCCTAAGGTAACCGTCATGGTGCCTGCGCACAATGAAGAATTGGTGATCGCGGCAACGGCGGAAAATATTTTGCGGCTCAATTACCCGAAGGATAAGGTGCAGCTCATTGTCATTGCCGATAACTGCAGTGATGAGACTGCCGGTAAATTGAAGGCTTTGAGAAGCAAGGAAGCGTATCGCGACCGGGACTTTATGATCTTTGAACGTACAGGAACGGGCGGCAAGTCGGGAGCGCTTAATGATGCGCTGGAGTATGCGAAGAACGAGTGGATTTGTATCTTTGACGCGGATGCGGCACCGGAGCGGAACGCCTTGTACTTCTTGATCGAAAAGGCAATGGAAGACCCTGAAACCTACGGAGCGGTATTTGGACGGAACAAGGCCAGAAACCGCGGGCAGAATTTCCTCTCCAAATGCATTAATCTCGAGCTGGTGACCGCGCAGCGAATCTATCATACCGGATTGTGGGAGCTGTTTAAGCTGGGGACGATTCCGGGAACGAATTTTATTGTGAAAACGGAGCTGATGCGCGAGATCGGCGGCTGGGATACGGAGGCCATTACAGAGGATACGGCCATCTCGTTCGAGATCATGACAAGGGGGCAGCTGATCGCCCTGGCTCCCCAGGCGGAAGCTTATCAGCAGGAGCCGGAGCAGCTCAGCGTGTACTTGAAGCAGCGGGAACGATGGGCCAAGGGGAATTTTTCGGTCGTGATCGAGAACATCCATCATTTGTTTAATCGGTCAAGCTGGCGGATCAAGCTGCAAGTGCTGTACTACGCGGCGAGTTATTTCTGGTTTTTATTATCCATTATCGTGTCGGATATCATCATCGTTGTCAACTTGGCCTACTGGGTGATTGCGCTGTTCAATCCGGATGTGGTGTCACCGTTCCAGTTTGCCGATGATGTATACGTCTACCTGATGGTGGCCTGGGGATTGATGTATTACCTATTTGTGCTGCAGATCAATCTGGCGCTGGCAACCGATGTCGGGCAAAGCACAACCCAAAATTTCATTCTGTCCTGCCTATCGTATTTCACGTATGCTCAGCTATTTCTGCTCATTTCCCTGCGCGCGCTCTATTCGTTTGTCGTAGACAAAGTGACAGGGAGAAAAGCCAAGTGGTACAAAACGCAGCGATTTGGATAAAGGGAAAGGATCCGTGCTTGGTAGTGCATCGGCGAAGATAACGTGGCCTCGAAAGCCAGGGGGCCCTTTTGATATGGTTACATCGGTTCGATTTCATTCAAGGCGAGAACCTATCAGTTGAACCTTTAGTCCTAATTTCCCCAGAATGGTATAAGGTTCTTTATAACTGATTGGCTTCCATTTCGGGAAAAATTCGGATCATAAAGTGACTCAGTTCTCATACCGTTTTGACTTTAAAGGGGTATATGTTCAGGCCGTAAGGATTATAGACACAAATAGGAATAAAAAGTACACTGAATTTGAACATTTTATCGATAAAATAATACATCGTACGACAATAGCAAACCCACCGAAAGGTGGCGACGCAAAGCTATAGGGGCTAATGTGTGGAGCATAAACACAATGCCAGCCAGCTGCCGAATACGACGGAAGCCTCCGTCCATTTTTCAATGTGTGTAAATTTGTGACGAGGGCTTTTTTGTGTTTTTCAAAGTATTAAAGAGTAGTAGGTGTTACGAACTCAGATACTCCCCTAAAGCACAAGATCTGTAAAGCTCTTGTATACATATCGAAGCTGTAATATTCCTTACAAGGGGGAATGCATATTTTTGGAGAAGAAAATAGCAAATGTGTTAGTGTCCTGTGCTTTAATTTTTGATGTTTCATTATCATGGCTGGAGGATTCTCCTTGGTTTCGCCAATAGAGACCAAGGGATAGAGGAGGAAAAAAACTTGAGTTTAAGAAAATCGAGAAAGAGGATTCATTACATACTAACATGCCTCATGGTAGCCCTTCTCATTTCGAGTGGCGTACTGCCTTCCATGTCTCGTATTGTCAAAGCGGCTGCAGGAGACATATATTCAAGTCAGGTCCCGGTATACTCTTTTAATGGACAAAATGTAATTACCGTTTTCGATAAAATCGGGTTCTACCATCTTCAAGCTGTTGGCGGAAGTAACGTTAATGGCTATGACGTTTCGCAAGACCCCAAAATAAAAGGCAGATATATTGATGCGGATAATGATTCGTCGACCTTTAGCAGTACTTCAATGGAATACGTACCTAATGGAGATATGGAAGCGGCTTTTCTGTATGTTATCCCTAACAATATACAGATATCAACAGGCGGACAGCCAGGAACTTACATCCAGGGGCCAAGAGGTGGGAAAATCTTTTTTGATAAGGCCGTTAATGGCGTGTATGATATTACGGATTTTGTCAAACAAGAAGGTCCCGGGCACTACTGGGGGAAAAACCTGATATTGCAAAACCCATTGTCCATTCCTTGGGGCCAAGATGCCTTAGCAAACTGGGATATCGTATTTGTTGAAAAAAATGAAAGTCTGCCACCAATGATGACAAAGTTAAATTATTATTTTGGTTCTAGAACCAACAACCCTACTACTTTGTCAGACCAGCCTTTTCTAACAAAGCAAACCGGCAGTTTAAAAGGAAGTATGGTTGCCAGTGTATATGGTGGAAATCAAAATATAAACAATGACCAATATCGAATTATTGCATATAAAAATAACCAAATCGTTAATAATTCTTTCATGAGTGATAGTGCTAGGGCGGAGAATAACTTTTGGAACGGAAGCATTACTAAAAACGGACAAAATATTAGTGCAAGAAATCCAAACCGGACCCCAGCTAACACGGATATTTTTAATTATGATTTTACCAGCTCGTCTTATTTCCCGGCAGGGATTGATCGTTTAGACCAAGTATTCACTGCAGAACCTGTAAATTCTGCGGGTAGCACGGACGGATACAGCCCGCATTTTTGGGGAGTAGCCTTAGAGGTCATTCCCCCTGAGTTAGTCGTTAGCAAAAGTGTAAAAAATAAAGCAAATAAGACTTACCATGAAGTTGGTGACACGGTTGAGTATTCGATTGTCGCTAAGAACACAGTTGACGGAACCGTAGCGAAGAACGTAACCATCGAGGACGATATCCCAACAGGTTTAGAGCTTGTGGAAGGAACGCTGCGCGCTAGTCACCAAGCAGTTCCTGAATATAGCAACCGAAAAGTTTCGGTGAATTTCGGACATGTATCGGATACGGACGACCGTACGGTTACGTTTGAAGCTAGAATTCTGGATAATCAAGCGGGCAATACGATTAACAATGTTGCAACTGTAAAAAGTGATGGCTTAGATCCGGTTACGGCAGATACCGATTTCACCGTTAATAAGAATCCATTGCTAGCGTCCAACAAAACGGTAACCATTGCGGAAAAAGCACCAGGCAACTTGGACGCGCAGCATGCTGAAATCGGAGATACGCTTATGTATACCATTCAGACTCAGAATACAATCGCAGACAGTGTGGTCCACAATCTCACCATCTCTGATGTGGTTCCAGCGGAGCTGGAGTATGCCGCGGGCAGTCTGACTGTGGACGGAGTATTTGTAACAGATGCGGAAGGGGACGACGAAGGCCATTATGCCAATGGAAAAGTGACGGGGCAATTTGGAGATGTGACCGATACGGAGAGGCATACGATCCAATTCAAAGCGGTCGTACAGCCTGGACAAGCGGGTAAGGATATTATCAATATTGCGACTGCTGGAGGTGACAATATCACTACGCCGGACAGGCCTCGAGTAGAAGTGGAAGTCTACCCAAGGAATCCGCAGATTGAAACCGAGAAGTTTGCCGTGAACACGGTAAGCAAGGCAACGTATGAAGTCGGGGACACCATCAACTATACGATTCGAGTAAGAGGTGTGGTCAACGATACGTATCTGGAAAATCTGACGATTACGGATACACTGCCGGCAGGCCTGAAATACGTGCCGAACAGCTTAAAAGTGGAAGGTGTAACGGTTACCGATGAGAACGACAACGATGCTGGTTATTCTGTAACGGGCGAAGTATATGGCTCATTTGGCAATGTTAAGGGCACAGACTGGCATACGCTGGAGTTCCAGGCCGTTATTCAACCGGGACAAGGCGGTCAGACGATCCAAAATACCGCGCTAGTAGAAGGTGACAATATTGTTCAGCCAGGCGAGCCGACAGAGAAAATTGTCGTTGAGCCAGAACCGCCAGTCGATCCAGATCCAGTAGATCCAACAGATCCAGTAGATCCAACGGATCCAGTAGATCCAACAGATCCAACAGATCCGGCGGATCCAACGGATCCTCCAGTCGATCCGGTAGATCCACCAGTTACCCCTCCAGTCGATCAGGGTAACGGCGGTGGAGGCGGTTCAGGTGATGTAACGCCGCGCTCTCCGGTCGTTGAATCTGAAAAGACTGCAAAGGACCTGAATGGTGGGAACATCGAGGTCGTGGATACGATCGAGTATACGATCCGGGCCCGAAACACGGTTTCCGGCAGCCAAATAACGAGCATGGTAATTTCGGACAAGCTGCCTGCAGAACTGGAGTATGTAGCAGGTACATTGAAAGTAAACGGTGTTTCGGTAACGGATAACGCCGATGGCGACAAAGGCGAATACGAGAACGGTACGGTTAAAGGAAGCTTCGGAACCGTAACGGATACAGCTTGGTATACGCTGGAGTTCCAGGCGAAGATTATCAAGGGAGAACACGAGGGCGTTATCGAGAACGTGGGTGAAGTGAGCGGAAGCAACCTGAATGTTCCGAGCCGCCCAAGTGAAGAGATCACGATTAACGATCCGACGTCTGTGGATCCGGCTCCTGTCTTGGAATCCGGAAAAGAAGTGAAGGATCTGAACGGCGGTACGATTCAAGTCGGGGATGTGATCGAGTACACGATCCGTACACGCAACACCACCCCGAATACTGTGAAGAATCTGAAGATCTCGGATGAGCTGCCGAGTGAACTGAAGTACGTAACAGGCAGCTTGAAGGTGGACGGTGAATCGGTAACAGATGCTCAGGATACCGATAAAGGCTCGTACGTGGATGGCATCGTCAGCGGACAGTTCGGCAACATTACAGATACCGCATGGCATACGATTGTGTTCCGTGCCGAAGTGGCAGCAGGACAAGCCGGGCAGACGATCCGCAACGTAGGTGAAGTAACGGGAGATAACTTGGTGGAGCCTTATCATCCATATGAAGACATTATCATTGGTGTTGAAAGTGGAAGTAATCCAGGTAACCCAGGAGATACGAATGATGGCTCTTCTTCGGATAAGCCGAACAATACGGAAGAGGAAGAGTCGGATGTTGGGTCCCCGGACTCCAGTCAACCCGGAGGGTTAAGTGGGTCCGATGAAACGGATGTATTAGGTGAATCTGATAAACCGGGTCCATCCGGTAGTTCAAATGAATCGGCGTCTGCAGAATCCGGAGACAGCAAGGGCACAGGCAATAAGTTGCCGGATACAGCTACGAATATGTACAGCTATTTGCTTGCAGGGTGCATCATGCTGTTTGCAGGACTGTTCCTGCTAAGAAGAAAAAAAGCATAAAGATATAAGTTCGAACAACAGCCTCTAAGCGTACACTTAGAGGCTGTTCTGTTGTTATTTTAATAACAATGAGGGGGCGAAGAACCGCATCTTGTGGCTGAACCTTATCCCATCTGAGGCCAGCTTTGATATAATGGGCCGAAGGAGGGGAAGAAACATGCACACAATGGAGAGCTTAAAGAAGCAATTAGAACATCTGGGCATTGACGGCAAAGGGACACTGTTGGTCCACTCTTCGATGAAGAGTATGGGGCCGGTCGAGGGTGGCGCAGACACGGTTCTGGATGCGTTGACAGCCTATATGAAGGAGGGGCTGCTGGTGTTACCCACTCATACGTGGTCTTATATCAATGCGGATAATCCGAAATTTTACGTGGATCAGTCACCTTCTTGTGTCGGGATCTTGCCCGAGCTTTTCCGCAAACGGCCTGGTGTGGTGCGTTCGCTGCACCCTACTCATTCCGTGGCGGCATTGGGTCAGGATGCCAAAGCGTTCGCAAACGACGATCATCGTTTCGATACGCCATGCGCTAGAGGTTCTTCCTGGGGGAAACTGCTCGACCGAAGGGCGACCATCTTGTTAGTTGGGGTCGATTTAAAACGCAACACCTTTATTCATGGAGTCGAAGAGTGGGTGGACATTCCAGGCAGGTTAACGGATGATCATGAGAATCTGTACACGGTTTTACCGGATGGAACGGAAATCCCGGTGCCTTCCCGAAGACATTGCGGGTTGTCGTGGTCGGAGCATTTTTGGAAGGTCGATGAGGTCCTGGAAAGTCGGGGTGCGATGCATAAGGGGCATCTTGGCGATGCCGTTGTCCGGGTATGCGATACGGCCGTGGTGGCGGATGTCATTACGGAAATGCTTAAGGACAATCCGGATTTGTTCTCGGACAATTATCCCTTGGACCATACAATGAATAAGGTTTAGATCAGATTTGACTTCGATGGATGGGAAGACGGATGTTAAGAATAAACCAGCCGTCCTGCAACGCTGCATCCATTTTCCCGTTCATTTTCTCAACTAACTGTTTAGACAGATAAAGGCCGATCCCGCTGGATTCCGTGTTCGTTCTGCTGACGACCTCGGTATAGAAACGCGTAAATACCTTCTCAATGGCAACTTTGCTGTCGGGTTTGATATCGTTTGTAACGCTAAGTATTAGATCGTTGCCCTCATCCCGGTAACGGATCACAGCTTGACTGTTGGCATAACGAAGGATATTTTGAACAATATTTTGGATGACGCGCGTCATCAATAACGGGTCTGCAATGATATGACGGTCAAGGGTTGGTTCGGGAAATTGGAGATTAATCTGCTTTTCCTCAAATTGTTCATAGAAGGACAAGAAGATTTCTTCAACCAGGTTGGAGAGAGAGAGCGAAGACCATGCTATTTCCTTTTGATTCATTTCAATGCGTGCCAGGTCGTAAAAGTGGTCGGTCATTTCTATCAGACGCCGTACAGAATGTTCGATAATCTTAAGATATTGCGCCTTCTTTGTCTCATCTGTGGCTGCATGGAAAAGCTGAACATAGCCGTGGATGGATGTGAGGGGCGTCCGTAAATCATGAGAGAGCCCTGCGATGGATAGCTTCACATTCTCTTCCATCCGCTTAGCCTCACGATTTTTTTCTTCAAATGCATCGATCATCTGATTCAATTCATCGACCAGCTCCATGATTGCCTTTTGGCGAAAATCTACATATAGTCTGGAGCCATAGCTGGCGTTCGTTGGAATCTCTTGGACCGCATGTTTTAATTTCCGCAGTTCCCGCTTGAAGAAGTAAATATAAAGAAGAAACGCAAAGGCCAGGAAGACAAAGATCCATCCCCACATCCCATTCACGTCCCTTCCTCTTAATCGAATTTGAAACCGATGCCCCATACGGTCTTAATGTAATTCGTGTCATCTCGATTCAGCTTGTTCCGTAAATTGCTGATATGCATGTTAATCGTTTTATCGCTGCCCCAAAATGGCTCGTTCCACACACTTTCGTAGATGTTGGCGCGGCTGAATACTTTTTGCGGGTGCTCTAAGAATAACAGAAGTATGGCGTACTCTCGTCCGGTAAGATGAACCGCCTGTTCGTTGATTGTCACTTCACGCGTGTCTAAGTTTACGCTGATATTCTTGTAACGGATTTCATCCATAGGGCCGGCTGAAGCTTTGGCTGCATGGCGCAATTGGATGTAAATTCGTGCAAGCAGTTCCTTCACATCAAAAGGCTTCGTGATGTAATCATCGGCCCCGTGCGTCAACAGCTCCAATTTCGAATGCTGGTCATTTTTTGCGGAGATCACAATTACGGGCGTATTTGAATTTTGCCGAATGTGCTCCAGAAGTTCTTCTCCATCCATCCCCGGCAGCATCAAATCCAGGAGAACCAGATCCAGATCAACCTGATGGTGCTCGAACAGCAACTTCCCCTCCGTTCCGGAATAGGCGCTTTGCGTTTGAAAACCATGCAGCTCCAAGGCTTCCTTGATGAGTGAATGAATGGCTGTATCGTCTTCAATGATTAATATCACTGGCATACATATCGACCTACTTTATGTCAGTTCGTCTAAACCGAAGAATTCCTATAGCTGATGATAACACGATCGTGATGAGACTGACCAATATCATCTCAGGGAACTTGCCGATATCCGCCGATTTGGCGAAATCGGAATAGAACAAGAAGGATACCGAAAACCAGTAGGTGAGCTGCTTGAAATGCTCGGTTTGCAGGAAAATGGGTGCGCCAAAGCCAGTCGCAATCGTATAGATAAAAGTCCAAATCAGCGAGATGCCGCTATTTTTGGTTAAGAAGCTAATCATCATATAGATCGATACGTTAGACAGAATTAATGCGTACAGCGTGAGAAACGCTTGGATCGCATAGCTGAAGTAATGGTTAATTCCGGCAACTTCGCCGAAACCAAATGCGATGGAAAAGCTGACCATGCCAAGCGCGGTCAATATGATGACACCAACGAGCGAGAGGAGCGCGGCTACCACCAATTTTGATAAATAATAATGCGTGCGGCTGCGTCCTAAAGAAAGCGCATTTCGAATCGTCCCATTCTGAAATTCTTCCCCAATCAAGAAACTAATAAAAGCGCCAATGACGAGTAATATCGTTAATCCATTCTTCTCGATCATCAGAATGCCTGTCGCTCCATTAATGACGGTATCAACGGGCTGGACGAGCTCGTTGCCATAATGCACGGCCGTTAGGCTATTTGCGACCTGGAAGATCGGAAGCAAAGATAAAATGCCCAGGACGATCCATAGTTTTTTGCTTCGGCGCAATTTGATTTTTTCGGCGGTTAGCAGATTAAGCATGGGGGGCACCTCCTGTTAATTGCAAGAAATAATCCTCGAGTTTTTGTCGGGTTGTTCCGATCCGCAAAACGTTCACGTCAGCCAAAACCAGCGAGCGGTTGATGGCGGCAACGTCATCGAGGCGTTCGTAGATATTAATTTCGGTTCCGTTGATGACTTCATAGTCCCGGATCCCTAGATCGTCCAACACCACGACGGCGGAATGGACTTCCGTTGTCTCCAGTTCAATGTATTGGCGAGTTTCGTTTGCCAGCTCCTCTCGTGAAAATTCACGGATAAGCTTTCCGTCATGCAATATCCCGTAATGCGTAGCCACCTGTGAAAGCTCATCCAGCAAATGACTGGATAGCAAGACGGTCATCCCGCGTTCGGTCACCAACCGCTGAATGATTTCGCGCATTTCAACCATTCCGGACGGATCGAGACCGTTCGTCGGCTCGTCCAGAATCAAGAATTCGGGGTTTGTAATCAGGGTGGAAGCAATCGCCAGCCGTTGGCGCATGCCTAAGGAGAAGTTCTTGGCTCTCTTCTTGCCGGTATTCCCCAGGTTCATCAAGCGAAGCAAATCGTCGATCTCGCGCTCGCTTACGCCGCCGTTTGCCGCTTGGACTTGCAGATTCTCCCGAGCCGTTAATTCCGGATAAAGTGCCGGCGTTTCAATGGATTGCCCCATTTTTCTTCGTGCACGCTGCAATCCCTGATTGCCTGTTGCTCCAAACAGTTCAATGCTGCCCTCGTTAATGGTGATGAGTCCCATGATGATGCGCATAAACGTTGATTTTCCCGCACCATTCTCCCCGATCAAGCCGTAGATCATCCCGCGCTTAATCTCGATTGATACTTTATCAAGGGCTTTGTGTTTGCCGTATATTTTGGATATGTTTGCTGCTTTCAGAATGGTATCCGACATCCGTGATCATCCTTTCGATGTTGATGAGTTTAGGATAAGCAGCAGGTATAAATATTTGGACCAGAAAAGTATAAAGAAAGTGTAAAGAATGGACGCGGGCATGCCCGTACGAGGGCGAACAGGGGTCATAACAGGGCCATTCATCGGAAAGGGAATAAGTGAGATGGGGGAATGTGGCTCTAACACAATACGGTTGATCGGATATACGCGAGGGGATTTTTTACATTAGGTGACAGGTGGGCATAATGGAATCATGGCGTGCGACAGAAAGGAAGGAATTACATGTCTACGGAAATGAATCATCCCTGCGTCATCTTGCCAGAAGAGCAAGCGCCCGAAGATATGCAGCATTGTGAACGCTGCGAATTGTGCAAACAGCGGAATCGCGTCATCTGGGGGGAAGGTAATCCGCAAGGCACGCTGATGATGATCCTGGATAACCCGGGAGCCAGGGAGGACCGGGAAGGAAATCCGTTCTTGTGCGGGACCCGGGAAACCCTCCAACTCGGCATGAGGGAAGCAGGCATGGATATAAACTCGGTTTACGTCACCTATTTGCTGAAACGCCGGCCAACCCGTGCTTACGATAAGCCTGCAACCCGAGCGGCATGCCTGCCGCATCTGCAAGCGCAGCTCCTTCAGAAGCAGCCGTTCGTACTATTTGGCTTCGGGAATGTCGTAGTCGAAGGATTATTCCCCGAGATGGAGAACGCCACCGTCAAGGAGCTGCGGGGGAGCTGGAATGAGTTCCAGGGCATCCCCATTAGCTTTACCTATCATCCGCTGGCGGTAAGAAGAAGGCCCAACTTGCTAAGGTTCTTTGTCGAGGACTTGAAAGGGTTAAGGGAGAAGTGGGAGGAGAGAGCAGGGAGGGAAACCTAAAGAGGAGCGAACGCACTTGGCGTTCACTCCTTATGCTTAGCTTATTTCATCAAGGTCGCCATAAAATGCTCCTGAAACCGCTTGGCGTCGACGCCGATACATACATTAACATTCGGCTGGTCGGTACAACGCGGACGCAGATCGGCAACGGTTCTGCCATAGGAGTGGATGCCTTCCAGATCGACCTGGAGTACCATCGGCTGAACCTCGATCAGGCTCGGGTCGATCGCCACGGCTACCGCGAGTGGATCATGCAGGGCACAGCCTGTCCGATCGCCATAGGCTTCCCGGTAGCCTCCTATATAGTAGGAAGTCATGTCGGCCAAGAAGCGGGTCAGATCCGAATCCAGGTCTCTCCAACGCTGAATATCCTTCAGACTGAGCTCGGTCTGCATAGTCACGTCCAGCCCGACCAGCGTAATCGGAGCTCCCGATTGGAAGACGAGCTGGGCCGCTTCCGGATCGGAGTATACATTCGCTTCCGCATGCATCCCGCGATTGCCCGCGACGCCCACGGCTCCGCCCATCACGATAATCTGACGTACCAGCGACGATATCTCCGGCGCCTGCAGAATGGCTGCGGCCAGATTGGTCAACGGGCCGACGCAGATCAGCGTTACCTGCTTCGGATATCGCCGGATCTGATCCACCATAAAGGCCGCGGCAGACGTGGAGACCGGCTTAGCTGCCGGATCGGGGAATGCCAAGTTGCCGAGTCCATTCTCGCCATGAAACTGGACGGGATACGACTTCATCGAGGGATGGAACAAGGGGGCGGCTTCCCCCATGGCGACAGGAATCCCGGCTGCGCCAAGCCGCTCCAATACATGGAGCGTATTCCGGGTCGCATGCTCCACCGGTACGTTTCCGAAGCAAGTCGTTATTCCAAGGATATCGAGAGCCGAAGACCGGACAGCGTAGGCAATTGCTAACGCGTCGTCAACGCCCGTATCCACATCCAATACGATTCGATGCATCAATCATGCTCCTTCCTCTTGACGGTTATGACAGCACCGTTCGAATATAATGCTGCAGAAATGCCTCTTCACGGACCTGCATGCAGACGGAGGCATTGGTCCGTGACTGCGGACGTCTGAAGTCTACCAGCGTTGCACCGGAGGAAATCTGTCCTTTTGTCTCGATATAGACGTAATAATCCTCCGTCTCCACCAGGGAAGCATCCTCGACGACAGCCAGCGCCAGCGGATCATGCATCAGCCGGTATCTGCCTTCGTTCAAGCGGTCGCTTGCCTCAAAGCTGAAGGTGAAGATGTGATGCATGAAAGCTTTTAACTCCGCCTGTTCCTCCGTGAAGCCGCTCATGAGCTGTTGATAATGAGCCTCGCCGAACTTCGCCTTTCCGGTCACGTCCAGGCCTACCATCGTAATCGGAATTCCGGACTCGAACACCCGATGCGCCGCTTCGGGGTCGCCGTGGATGTTGGCTTCGGATACGGGCGTTGTATTGCCCGGCACCTTGATGGCGCCTCCCATCAGCACCAGCTTGGCTTTCTGCGCGATCGACGGGTCCTTGGCGAGCGCCACCGCTAAATTGGTTAACCTGCCGGTGAAGACAAGCGTAATGTCATGCGCCTGTTCCCGCACCTTCCGCACGATGAAGTCGGATGCCCTCTCGTTCACCGGCGATTGGCGTGCCTTTGGCAGTTCATATCCGGCCAGGCCGTTGGCTCCATGGATGGCGGTGACGTTCTCCCGGCGAGGGCGAAATAAAGGGGCATCCGCTCCCATGGCAACGGGAATTTCGTAGCCGGGCTGCGCCAATTGCAGCACTCGGAGCGTATTTTCCGTCGCCTGCTTCACATCTACGTTGCCGAATACCGTTGTAATGCCTTCTATATGCAGCTTATTGGACTTGACGGCAAAGATGAGCGCCAGGGCATCATCCACGCCGGTATCCACATCCAAGAGGATGTGTTTAACCTGCTCCATCGTTGTCACTCCCTTATTCCCTCACTTATGCTTGGCAAGCTCGTCCGCAAGCTCCGGTATTGCCAGGATGTTATGGCCGATATCCAGGGAGTGGCTGAGCCTGCTGATATGCGGCTGCTTCAGCATCGCCTGCTCCAGCACATCCAGATTCCAGAAGATGGCTCGTTTGTCGTCATCCGCTATGACCTGACGGTTCGCCATGACGATGACCCGCTGGAAGTTGTTCACGACAAATTCCATATCATGCGTGATCGTAATGATGGTTTTACCTTCCTGGTTTAATGTCTCGATCAGATGGGCGAGCCGCGCCATAGCCGGAAGATCCTGGCCTGCCGTCGGCTCATCCAGAATGATGACGCTGGAATCCATGGCAATAACGGAGGCAATCGTTACGAATTTACGCATGGAGTAGGGCAGGTTGTACGGATTGTCCTTAAGAAACGGGACGACGCCTGCCAGCTCCGCCGCTTTCATGACGTTTGCTTTGACCTGTTCTTCCGGTAGGCCCAGCTTGCGGGGACCGAATTCAATCTCGCTGTACACGTCGTTATGAAAGATCTGGTCGTCCGGGTTCTGGAACACGTAGCCGACCTTCCGCGATATTTGCGCAGTGGTATAATCCCGAGTATTCCAGCCGTCAATGACGACATCCCCCTCGGAAGGCTTGAGCAGCCCGTTCATCATCTTGACGGTGGTCGTTTTACCCGCCCCGTTCTGACCGACAATGGCAACGGATTCGCCCTTTCGGAACGACATGTTAACGCCGTCCACCGCTTTGTAGCCGTTTGGGTAGGCATAGGAAACGTTCGTCAAAGTCAGAAAGCTCATGCGTTAACCCCCTTCTTCTTCCATATGTTCACGGCATCCATGGCTTCTTTTTCGGTTAACGGGATGCTGCCAAGATCCATTCCCCGTTTGCGCATGTCCAGGCCGAACAGCGAATATTGGGGAAGTGCAGCTCCGAATGCGAGTGCGCGTTCATCGGTAAGAATCTCCTTCGAGCTGCCTTGCATGGCCACTTCACCCTCGTTCAGCAGGATGACATCGTCGGCATATTCGGCAATCAACTCAATTTTGTGCTCGACGAGAATAATGGTTTTTCCCTTCTTCTTCATCAGCTCGATAATCTTGAACACATCTTCCGTTCCCTTCGGATCAAGCTGCGAGGTCGGCTCGTCAATAACGAGCACATCTGGCTCCATGACGATGATGGAAGCGAGCGCAACCCGCTGCTTCTGACCGCCGGAGAGCTCGAACGGGTTTTTGTCCCGCAAATAATCGATCTCCAGCATCTTGATGACCTGATCCACCTTCTCCCGGATGAGTCCGGGCTCCATGCCCAGGTTTTCCAGGCCAAAGGCAATTTCTTCAAAGACGTTATCCTTCACGCCGCTGATCTGTGTAAAAGGATTCTGGAACACATAGCCGATTTTTCGGGAGAGCTCGCCCATTTCCCATTCGCGGATATCCTTGCCTTCGATCAGCACCTCGCCGCGCAGATCTCCCTTATAGAAGTGGGGGATAAACCCGCGGATGACGTTGCACAGGGTCGTTTTTCCGCCTCCGTTGGCCCCGATCAGCGCATACAGCTTGCCTCTTTCGATCGTTACGTTCACGTTCTTGAGTGCATCGGACTCACTGATCGGATATTGGTAGGATAGATTCTTGATCGTAATGATACTCATAGCGCAACTCTCCAGACGATTAAGATAGCAAGCAGGACGACCAGCAGCATTCGAACCAGCCGGTCATGCTTTGTTTTCTCCAGTTTGTAGATGCTGCTCTTTTTGACATTGGCGGAGAAGGCTCTCGACTCCAGAGTTAGTACCCGCTCCTCCGTGCTGGCCACGGATCCGAGGATGAGTGGACTAAGGGTGGGCAGGAAGGCCTTCATGCGGACAAGCAGCTTGCCTTCGGTTTCAACGCCTCGTGTTTTTTGGGCATCCATGATGACATGGGTCAGCTTTTTCATCTCCGGAATGAGCTGCAAGGTCGACAAGATGACATAAGTTACTTTGGACGGCAGGCCGATCTGTTCCAGGGAATGGACTAAATCCTTGACCCTGGTGATGCGGAAGAACAGAATGAAGGCCGAGGCCACCGCCACGATTTTGGATGTCAGGAACAGGGCGAACTCCAGTCCCTCCCGCTTGATGGAGAAGATGCTCCAGCTCCACAGAATGTCTTTGCCAGGGTAGAAGAAGCTCTGCAGGATAAAGATGAACACAACAATCATCAGCAGTGCCTTGATCGCCAGATTGGAAAACTCCTTAAAGCTGCCGGCGAAGTAGGCCAGCACCATGCAAATCGGCAGAATAGCGTAGCTGAACCCGTAGCCGGGCACGATAAATGCGGCCAAACATAAAGCGATGGTAATCATAAACTTGGTTGTTGGATAAAGACGGCTTAACAGGGACCGTTCGTTATTCACAAAAACCCCTCCTCCGTGAAAGCGTATCCATTATGGACTATACGTCATTTCTTTTTGATAAAAGCGGCACCGTAATTGAGCTTGGACAAGTATCTTGGGGACATCTTCATCACGATGACAAAGGCAATGACGTTGCTGATGATTTTGTCGACGCTTTCCACCAGGATTTTAGTTGAGAATACCGCTGTCCAAATCTGCTGACCGGAGGCCAGGAATGTAGCAACCACGGCATCCGAAGAGTTTCCGGTCGCTCCGCCGAACATCAACACCTGGATCGGAGAAGCCACGATCAGAACGGTCAGTACGACAGCGAATGAAGACAAGATCACTTTCCACAGCTTCGTATACATGCCTCTCATGGAGAGGAGTCCGACCACCAGACCGACGGCCATTTGTACAGGCGTAAATGCGAACGAGACAGGGTTCGTTATGCCGACAACAAGATTGGTGCTGGCCCCCGTAATCATACCGACCCAAGGACCGGCAATCATGGCCGTCAGAATCGTCCCGATGGTGTTCAGGTATATCGGCAGCTTGAGCAGCAGAATGATTTGCGCCCCGACAAAATTGATGGCGATCCCGATCGGGATCAACAAAATGGCCAACAACGAAAAATCATATTTAAATCCGCGTTTGATTCCCATTGATTTTTCCCCCTAGAGCAAAGTTTGTTAAAATATCCGAGCGTTTTTGTTATGCAAGCAAATCCTGCGGCAGACTATTCGTCCGCTAAAATGGTATGAAGCGCGACCTCGACCATGTCGTGGAAGGACTTCTCGCTGTCTAGATGGGACGAGCGTTCATTGGTCAGCAGATGACTGCCTACCGTCAATATGGACAGGGCCCTGACGCCGTATTTCGCAGCCAGCGTGTACAGGGCGGCGCTTTCCATCTCGACCGCGAGCACGCCGAAATCCATGAATTTATGAAGACGGTCTAATGTTTCCCTGTAGAATTCATCGGAATTATAGATATTGCCGACAAAGACATTGACCCGTTTCTCCTGAGCCAGTTGGTGGGCTTTGCTTAACATGCCGTAATCGGCGGTTGGCGCGTAATTGCAGCCATGAAATATTTTTTCCATCAGATTGCTGTCCGAGGATACGGCTTGGGCCAGAACGATGTCGCGGACCTGAAGCTCTTTTTGCATGGCGCCGCAAGTACCGATGCGGATCAGCTTTTTGACCCCGTAATCCTGAATCAGCTCAGTGGCATATATGCTCATGGTCGGGTTGCCCATTCCCGTACCTTGGACAGAAACGGAAACGCCTTTATAAAGGCCGGTGTAGCCGTACATGCCTCTCACTTCGTTGTAACAATATACCTCCTCCAAAAAGTGCTCTGCCACAAACTTCGCCCGCAGCGGATCGCCGGGCAGCAGCACGCGTTCCGCGATTTCTCCCTGTTGTGCTCCCAAATGTATGCTCATCTTGCTCCTCCTGCTTACTGGCCTCCCTTTTAAGAAAGCGCTTTATTCTTGATCTGCCTTCATCATAGTCAGAATCGGAGGGATAACCAAGACCAGAAAGTTACGGAGCTTAACGGAAAAATGCAACCATGAGGTCTCATGGTTGCATTAATTCCTTGCGGATATTTTCCATATCCCGTTTGGTCGGTATCGTTGAGATAATGACCACGGGCACTGTATTTAGCTCAACGGGAAACGTGCTGATGACAAAGTCGATGCGGTGTTTCTGAATCATTTCATCGGTAAGCCCCTCCATAATGGAGGTGTTGATGATCAGCTCGTCACCGATTTCGTTCTTGATGAGCTTGGCGACGTAATGGCGGATGGAGAATTCCTCGCCGATCAGCAGGAAAGCCTTTTTGCTGTTATAGCGCAAACTGGAGCTGATCAACAGCGTCAGCTTCGTCAGATGATAGTCGTTATACCGCATGCCGGGGTAACGCTGGCTCCATTCCTGCATGCAGCTCTTTACGCTTTGATACATGGGGCGGCAATCCCTTTGGACATATTCCGTCAGGCTGCTTGCCGAGATGGCGATTAGATCGGGAAGCGCATTTTCCAGCCGGAGCTTCTCGAAGAAATCCCCGATTTCCCAGATGAACCGGTCGTTCATATCGATCGCAGGGAACGCGGCAAGCGCCAGCATGAGGAAATGATTGATGATTTGATATTTTTCATCCCCGATTTGCACGAGATTTGCTTTCTCCCTCGATATCATCGCGCTGACTTTCGCTTCATCATAATAATTGTATTGGCCCAGGCTGAACATGGCCTGCAGAAACCGGATTTCGTCCAGCGGCAAATGAATGGCGTATCGCTGCTCCAGCGCTCTGGCCAATGCGGCAACAGAGGCGTGAAGCATGCGGTTCTCCCAGTCATATGACCCGCTCTGAACATCCGCGTATTTGCCCTGCAGCACTCGGGTAATCATGATTGCCGCCAGAAACGACAAGCTGCGCTTAGCGTTAAGGAAATACACGATGTCATTCTCCGACTCGATTGCCGTGATGTACTCATGGATCTGGGCTTGGTCGATGTCGGCAAATGGCCAGCCGGAGAATTCATAGGCATCGTAAAACATTTTCCAGTAAAAATAACGGATACTGATTTCACTGCCTTTGACCTCTGGCATGGAATACGCAATGCGCAAATGGTATGGCTTCAATTCATGATTGTTCAGCCGGATGATCAGCTTTTTCAGCGAGGACGAACTCATATACAGCTTGTCGGCCAGCTCTTCCAGCGAGTAGCGCCCTCCCTCGGCGAATAGCACATCGAGCAGCTGGTAGAAGGTTCTCTGTCTGTACATGGAAGAGATGACCTCGCCAATCGCGACATTCCGTTTATCATAATGGAGAATGACGCCTTTTCCACGCGAAATCTCGAAATGAATGGAAGGAGGGAGCTCCTGCTTGGTTTCATCGATAATTTTACGGATCGTTTTGTCCGATACCCCAAGCTGCTCTTCAATCTCGGCAAGGGTGAACCAACGATACTCGGAATCGAGCAGGGTCAACAGCTTGTGCGTCAGTATGAATTCCTTTTCCATGTGTCTGCGTTCCCCCTTACTAACGAGTCGGTTAGCGACATTCGTCTCACCTGTTGATAAACCTAAGTATGGGACGGAATGTTCGTATTTATAAACAGCCGCACAAAACGTTCGGAAGGCATCCCGTTTCACGCGGCTTACAGTCCATGTGCTTTTTCTATTTTGAGGATAGCTATGCCTCGGGCCAAGTATCCTTATAAGTAATCGTAATGGGCTTTGGGGTTTTAATCAATCGGTATATCAGAAACGTAACGCATGATGGCGTAAAACGATTGTTGACCAAATGATTCAGGGAAGTGTTGTTCCCACAGTCTACAGCTAGATACGCTATGAACATCTTGCGTTCCAGTCAGGTGAGTAAAGAGAGTGTACATTCGTAATATTGAGCTATATGCAAAAAAAATAAGTGCATCGGCTAACCGAGAACCAACGGTAGCTGATCTGAAAAAGGCCGTCGATGATGTCGACGGCCTTTCTGTTTGCCCTGATTTAATTGGAAGCGTGCGATTGCAACCCGGAGCAGGGACCGGTTTACCGACAGCGACATGTCTGTCAAATCGTACCGGGTTTACTCCGGCGTTCCTTGCGTTACCCCATGAACATACGTCAGCCAAGGGGTGTCCAGTGCTCCTTGCCCCGGGTTATAGGTAAAGAAGTACTCGACGGTATCCCCATGCTTCAAGTTGTTGACAGGGTAGGAATAGTTGCCATTCCCCGTTGGGGCCATGGCTACGTTTAATTGCCCGCCGTTATTGATCTTATAATGTAAATCGGCAAAGGTCGCGCCATTGACATAGAACAGCAGGTCATCGCCGATCTTCTTCAGGCCCTTCGCCTCATCACCGATGACGATCACGGTGGATGGTGCCGGTACAACGGTAATCGAGGCGCTGGTCGTTTTATTGCCGTCAGCGGTTGTCGCCGTGACGGTTGTCGTGCCCGGAGCGAGCCCGGTCACGAGACCGCTTGCACTCACGGATGCAATGCCGCTGCTCGCAACCGACCACGTGACCTGCTTATTCGTTGCATTGGACGGCGCCACGCTGGCGTTTAGTTGAACACTCTGCCCGACTTCCACCTGTGCCGTGGTCGGATTCACCGTTACGCCGGTAACGGACACGTTTCCTGGATTCAGGCCACCGCCTTGCCCTTCTTTATAAACACGGACATAGTCCACCTGCATCGTTGCAGGGATATCGGACGGATCCGGGGTCCGACCGCCGTCAAAGGTACCGCCGATCGCCAGGTTCATAATGAGGTAGAACGGCTGATCGAATGGGGCGTTCGGATTGTTCGGCGCGGCTGCGGAATACCATTGATCGCGGGTTACCTTAAAGAAGAACTTGCCATCCACATACCATTTAATATTGTCCTCTTCCCAGACGACCGAATAGACATGATAGTCATTGGCAAAAGTTTGCCCTTCAGGGAAGTGATACTCACCGGAAAGATGCCGGTTCGTCGGCCATTGACCCCCAAAGTGTACGGCGCCGCTCGTCGCTCCAGGCAAGCGTCCCCTTGCTTCCATCACATCGATTTCGCCGGAGGCTGCCCATGTTCCGTACACATGATCCTGCGGAAGCATCCAGAGCGCAGGCCAGATGCCGTTGCCGGTAGGCAGCTTGGCACGGAAGTCGACTCTACCGTATTTGAGGGAAAAATGATCCTTGGTGTTTATCTTCCCGGAGGAGTATTGTGCATATCGATTTGGATCCTGCGGAAAGGATTTTGGCTCGTTCAAGGCCTTGATATTAAGCTTTCCGTCCTGTACAAAAACATTTTGCGCACGATTGGTATAGTGCTGCAGCTCCGAGTTGCCCCAACCCCAGGTATTCGGATCATCATTAAGATAATACCCTGTTTCATAATTCCATTTGCTGTTATCGAGCGTCGTCCCGTTAAACTCATCCTGCCAGATGAGATTCATGCCCTCGATGGCAGAGTCGCTTGGCGTTCCAATCGGAATATCCTCCTGGTCGGTTACATCCGGGCGCGGAGCATCCGGGTTGCCGATCAAGGTATAGTTGACAAAATTGCTGCCCACACTGCCACCTGCCTGCCCATTTAGCGGATAGCCGATACGGATTTGCATATCCTCCTGGATCGGCTGGAACCATAGGCCATAAATATGGTCGGCCCAATATCCCCACTGGTTGGCATCGGACATGTTATTGTAGCCATTAGCGGCATATACAAATCCGCTCTGGCTCGAATGGTCAAGATCCACCCATTGCCCGTTGATGTTAATCTGGTATACGAAATTGCCAAGCTCGGTGCCGATTGGGGCGCCTCCATCAATCTTAGGCAGCGGGATGCCGATAGCACCGCTCGCATCAGCCGTAAAGGTCGTTCCTTCATAAGGCGTAAGGACATAAGAGTTTCTTACGGGCTCATTAAAGGTGATCGTATACAGGATGTTAGCCGAAGAGGTCTTCGATTCTAATTTGACGTTAATCGACTCTGTGACGTTAAACCAATAGCCGCCGCCCCCATCGGTGAATTGACCGAAGTTCTGATCATAGACCCAGCCGCTGGCTGCATTGTTATCGATATCGATCCATTGGCTGCTGTTGACAGGCTTCACGTACACTTTCAAATCATCCGCTACGGCCGCATAGGTAATGGCCGGGTCATTGTTGAATATCGGATAGGTAAATCCGGCACCGCCCGTAAATCCTGCCGTAATTTGCGGTCCTTGCGTCGGAGTCATCGCCGTGATGGTTGTTTTGTTGATGTTTTCAAAAACGAGTGAATATTCAAGCGTGACCCCATTGGCTTTGGAATACAGCTGAATCTCCGTTGTTGCAGAGAGCGTGAACCAATAGCCGGTAAAGCCGCCGTCGTTCCAGTGGCCCCAGTTCTGGTTATAAACAAAGCTGCCGACACTGTCGATATCGATCCAGCTGCCATTTACTTTCACCTTTACTCCCAGGTCCTGGGCAACATCATTCCAGGTGGCAGAGCCTCCGTTGAATAGCGGCATGACAAAACCGTAGCTGGCCTGCCCAACTCCTGATTTTGTGATGACAGGTCCGTCCGCAGTTGAAAAATAAGACATCGAGGTGATGGTGGCTCCAGCAGCGTCAGCTGCCTGAACCTTCGAAGCCGGCAATAAGCCGATGCCAGCAAGCATCATGACTGCTAAGAACAGACTCAATACCTTTTGCCTATACCGCCTTTTTGAAATTTGAGATCGCTTCATAAATACCCTCCCTTAAAAAATGTGGATTCTCCCAGACTATGCGCGTGATGGGAAACGCTTACATCGAAGGAATACTTTTATTCTATCGAAGTTCATAATCAGAAGGATAGGTTCCATTTTTTTGGTTGGGTCCCATAATTTCGGGTTTATATAGCACTGGCTATATACTAGAGCCTATGGCTGCGTTAGTCCCCAAACGGTCAGAATGAGCGCAGCAGTCATCAAGATCCAGCTGGGATGAAGGCGACGCATTACCCAAAAAGAGATGATTGCACCGTACAGAAAAGAACTGCCGGCTAGCAGGCCCGTCAAGAGCCTTGCCTCCTGCCCGAACCAGATCGCGGCTGCAATCAAAAAGAGCCCGCTGAGCAACCAGTTGAATGTGCTGAAATGTAAAAGCAGCGTCCCAAGCCTTCGCAGCGGCGCAGATATTCGCCCATCCGCTTCACAAACCGTCTCCATCGGCTTAATGATCACCCGCTGCATGAGAATGCCGTGTGCCACCGCCGTGCCGCCGCCGATGACACCGGCCGTTGCCAAAACCATACTATTCCAATCCATATCCATGCACCTCCATCAACATATTAGTACGATTTCGTAGTAATGACTGGAGATCAATGTAACACTGAGAATGAAGTGCTGTCAATCGTAGGTTTTACCTGCTAATAAAAACATCGTATAAAAAATCGGCAGGTGATTGATATTATTACGAAATCGTATTAAAATAGGCGCAGACGTATTATTACGAAATCGTACGAAAAGGAGTGACCGGTATCCAACACCTATATGACCTCTTCCTCAAGACCGGTCTGCGTCCGTTTGCTTTTATGACCGATACGCTTCAGCTTGAACAAAAAGTGACTCGCTCCGATATGTCAACGCTGCTTATTTTGCTCCTCCGCGGAGATTTGACGATGTCGCAGCTGGCCTCCGAGATGGGGGCGCCTTTAAGTTCGATGACAAGCATCGCTAAACGGCTTGAACGTAAAGGCTTGATTGCACGGGCTACGTCTGCGCAAGATCAACGGGTTAAGCTCGTCACGCTGACGCAGGAAGGTCTGCAGCTGGCAAAGGAATGGGAGCAAATCATGATGGCGATGCTGAGCAGATTGGAGACGGCATTTACGCCTGAGGAAATGGAGCAATTCACGACACTACTGTTCAAGGCAGCCAGAGTCTTCCAGGATGGGGGACCTGTAACGCTTCAAGAAAAGAAGCGTCACGCTGTAAAGATTCAGATTGAGGAATAACCGGTTCAAGCCGGATTTCTCGGCTATTTACTACGAAATCGTACTAAAAGGAGCGGATGGATATGAGGATCATCATCTACACAGGCAAAGGTGGCGTCGGCAAAACGAGTATTGCGGCGGCGACGGCAGTGAAAATGGCCAAACAAGGGAAACGGACCCTTATTCTCAGCACAGATGCGGCACATAGCTTGGCAGATTCGCTGGCGGTACCGATCGGACCGGATCCCGTCCAAATCAGCGACAACTTGTGGGGGCAGGAAGTGAACGCAATCCGCGAGACGGAGCGGAATTGGGGAACCGTCCAGGGCTGGATCACGAAATTACTCGACAAAGCGCAGCTTAAAGATGTCACTACAGAAGAAATGCTCGTGTTCCCAGGCATGGAGGAGCTTTTCAGTTTGCTGAAAATCAAGGAACATGCTGAAAGCGGGCAATATGACGTACTGGTGGTGGATTGCGCCCCGACCGGAGAGACGCTGCGGCTGCTAAGCTATCCGAACGTATTGAATTGGTGGCTGGAGAAGATATTCCCGACCGAACGCAAATTGATCAAGATCGTGCGGCCCGTGGCCAAAATTGTAAAGGATATCGATCTTCCTTCGGATGACGTGCTGGACAGCATCGAGCGGTTAGCCCGCGGCTTGGAGGAAATGCAGCGGCTCGTTCTGGATCCGGAGATCACGTCGGTCAGGATCGTGCTGAATCCGGAGAAAATGGTGCTTGCCGAAGCGAAGCGCTCATTTACCTATTTGAATCTGTTCGGGTTCAATACGGATGCCATTATCGTTAATCGGGTGCTGCCGGATGAGGCAGGGAAAGGATTCTTCGCGCATTGGCGGGACATTCAAAAGAAATACGAGGAAGAAATCGTATTGAACTTTCAGCCGCTTCCGATTCTGAAGGCGCCTATGATGCAAAAGGAAGTTATCGGACTCCCTATTCTTGAAGAATTAGCGGATATCGTTTATGGAGAGCAGGTTCCTTCTACCATGCTGTATCGTGGCAGAACGGAGACGATCCGGGAGGAGGACGGAGATATGCTGCTGGAGCTTTCCATTCCCTTTGTCGAGAAGGCGGATCTGGATTTAACGCAGACAGGCGACGAATTGACGGTAGATGCAGGTGCCTACAAACGCAAGGTCATTCTACCAAGAACGCTGATGGGTCGCGAAGTTATAGGCGCGAGGTATGCGAAGGACCGGCTTATCATCCGATTTGGCAAACGGGAATTGACTGCACAAGGAAAGGCTGAAGATAAATGAGAAGCGCAGAGCTTAGGAGGGAACGAGTGATGGAAAATCTGCTTCGAGTGGAGCGTTTGTTGGAAAGTATGGAGCGACATCAAACCAAGGAGCATGTAAAAAACGCGGTCAAGGAATGGCTGCTTGCATCGCGATCCGTGATCGACAGTGTCATCGACACGATCGAGGAGGAAAAAGCCCCCCCTGTTGCCCGCAAAATTAATATTTCAAAAGAGTAGTAACGATTAGTATTTCCATTTCGCGTTCGGTCAGAACGAACGGGATCTCACTCCTTGCTGCCTTCGAAATTCATCAATTCCATACTAGAATACGTTTATGCCGCGTTCGGTGGCATAGGCGGAGTGCCGAATTCGTGGGCCTCGAAAGCGCGTGACTTATTTCTTTGGGCTTCATAAAGATGCAAGTTTCAATTGCCGGGTTTACGGAAAGGGTGTACACTGGGTGCCGAAGTGACCATTATAGAACAGGGTGTGTTTCATATTTTCAGACTGCGCCAATTCTATTTAAATCATCTGAAGCGAAAAATGTTCAACAAAATCGTTGTGCTGTATTCGACCGTCATGATCGTGCTGTTTGCCATTGCGGCAACCCTGGTTTATCAATACCAAACGCAGCGCATACTCCGCGAGCAGACCGATGCGAATCTTAAATCCGCGCATGTTCTGAATATTTATTTAAGCCGGCAGTATGAGAGCATACAGAATATATTTCAGCAGATTTACGGAGATGCCACGCTGAGCGATGAGCTGATCTACTTTTTGAACCACGAATATGAGAGTTACCTGAAATACCGCCTGGATTTGTACACCAGGACGGGAGAACAGCGTTTGCGCTCTTTCAATACCTTGCTGAAAAATTACCTGGAGCAGGAATCAAGCGCCAGAAGCGTGTCGATCTACAGCTATCCGAACAATTTTTACATGCATATCAGCCGGACCAACCAGCAGTTGAATAATGAAGCGGGCTCCAAGAACAAGTGGGAGACCTGGTTCGCCCGCCGGGAGCAGCATAGCTGGGATACCATGCCGCAGAACGAGTCCTCGCGTTCATCCGGAGGCTCCAGTCCAAGGTCGTATTCCTATTCGAGAGAGCTGAAGGACCCGTGGACCTTGAATCGGGTGGGGATGATGAATGTGGAGTTCGACGCCCGGCAAATTTCATCCTGGTTGGAGAGCCGCGCTTCGGTCAAAGGCCGGATCCTGGTGTTAAACGCACAGGGAACCGTGATTTACGATTCGGAGGACGAGTACTACGGCCAAACCTATCCCTACCACCTGGAGCAGGAGAAAGCCGGGGACTGGGTTCAGCTGGACGAACCCTCCAAAGTGAACATATTGAATGTCGGCAATGCGGGCCTGTCGGTGGTGGGCATTGTGTCAAAATCCCTGATCGAAGAGAGCACGGAGAGTCTCAGAACCGGACTGATTCTGGTCACTCTGGTGTTTATGGCGGCCAGTTTTGCGATTACGTTTACGATCGTTCGCAAGTTCTCCAAAAAAGTGCAGCGGATCATCCGCTCAATGAACCGGATCGGCGAAGGGGATTTGTCGACGCGGATTCAAATGTCCGGCGAAGACGAGCTTCAGCAGATTTCCCGCCGGTTTAACGACATGGGCGACCGTTTGGAGCAATACATCGATAAAATGTATACCTCGGAAATCAAGCAAAAAAACGCGGAGCTGGTTGCCCTGCAATCCCAGATCAACCCCCATTTTCTATACAATACGCTTGAATCCATTCGCATGAAGGCGTACTTTGTGGGGGCGAAGGAAGTGGGACAAATGATATACAGCTTGTCGGTCATGTTCAAGAACATGGTAAAGAAAAGCACGATGGTTACCGTTGAAGAGGAAATGGACATGTGTTCCGTTTATCTCGATTTGTTCCGCATTCGCTATGACGGCCGGCTGGAGACGGAGATCGAGGTGGATCCAGAAATCCAAAGTGCCAGCATTATCAAGCTGCTGGTCCAGCCGATCGTGGAAAACTATATCGTTCACGGATTTCGTCCGCTGGAAGACAACAATCAAATTTCAGTCCGAGCTTATGGGGCAGGGGACCGGGTCGTGATCATCGTATCGGACAATGGAACGGGCATTCCGGAGGAAAAGCTGACCCAAATCCGCGGCACGCTGAACAAGGTTCTCCAGCCTCTCGAAAAGGGCCACCGTTCGATTGGGCTGATGAACGTGCATGAACGAATCGTGCTGAACTACGGGAATGATTACGGAGTGACTATAAACAGTACGGAAGGACAGGGCACCGAGGTCCGCATGGAAATACCGATGCTTCGCAAGGGGGAGACGACATGAGGAAGGTATTTTTTGTTGATGACGAGCCTTTGATTGCTCAGGGCTTGGCCACCATTGTGGATTGGCAGAATTACGACCTGCATGTGTCTGGTTCGGCCAATGATGGGATACAGGCGCTTGAGAGGTTGAAAGAAGAGCCCGTGGATCTGCTGATCACGGACATTATGATGCCCAGAATGAACGGGCTTGAGCTGATCAAGAAGGTAAAGGAAATACATCCCCGCACCAAATTCATTGTGCTGAGCGGGTATGAAGAATTTGAATATGTGAAGGTGGGGATCACGCTCGGCATTCAGAATTACATTTTGAAGCCGATCAACATTGAGGAGCTGGAAGCCACCATTAAGCATATTCGAGGCGATTGGGAGCGCGAGGAATTGAAACGGTTTCGCTCCGAAGAGGATTGGAAGATCCTCCGCAGCAATATTTTGCAGCGATGGGTCAACGGCGACATCAAAAGCTCGGAATTAAAACAAAGAGCCGAACTTCTCGGAATTCCGCTCAATTATGTGTCTTACCAGGTTTACGTATTGCGGCTCATATCCGACGAACGCCCGGTATCCCAGCTCTATCGTTTGACCAGCCTAGCCGATGAATATTGCCGGGTTTACTCAGAAGAGCTTGGGGGAGACCATGAGGTGATCTGCTTCCCCGATGCGGATGACGATATCGTCGTAATGTCGGTCGCGATGACTGAACGGAAGGATGCCGCACGGGAGGGTATGAGAAATGCCATGGTCAAGCTGCGGGAGCTGACTGGCTTGCGCATGTGGTGCTCCGAAGGAAATGCGGGATTCAATGATTTCAAAGACATTCAGGAGAGCTACAGGAAGGCGAAGATCCACTTCAACGCCTGCCTGATTGCCGGAGATGACATGACGCTGTACAGTCCGCCTGCGGAACCGGAGACCGTTCAGGCATCTTCGCCGTCCGCTCGCCCCGACACGTTCGCGAAGCTGCTGATCGAGGGAGACGTCCCCTCCTTGCAGGCGTATATCGAGTCCGTTCTCGGCGGTGACAGCGGGGAGCAGACGGTACCCCGGGGAACCTGCTTGAATGCGGCTGTCCAGCTGATGATCGCGGCGAAGGATATGGAGAAGAACCCCGATTACAGCGAGGTGTTTACGCCAATGCACCGGATTAATACGCTCCAGGGACTCCGAAATCATGTGTGGCGTATCGTCGAGCGCAGCCTTGCGCGCCTGGAAGAAGCGGATCAGGGCTATAGCCTGCACGTCTCGTTCCTTGTAGAGCAGGTCCAGCACCATTATCCGGAAGAGCTTTCCCTGAAGACGCTGAGCCAGCGGCTGCAGATGCATCCGAATTATTTGGGGCAGCTTTTTCAGCAGGAGGTCGGAGCAAGCTTCTCGGATTATTTGAACCAGTACCGCATCGAGAAAGCCACGCAGCTCCTCTTACATACCGATCAAAAGACGGCGGATATTGCGTTCAGCGTAGGTTACACGGACAGCTCGTACTTTTACAGGCAGTTCAAAAAATATACGGGCGTATCTCCAACTGAAATGAGGTCCATGTATCGGATCTAAATAAACCGTAAACCGTCTAGTGACAGGCTCAGGGCTGATAACCCTGCGGCCTGTTTTTTGTTATTTTCTGGGGATTCTTTAATTTATCCATCCCGTTCTAGTATTTTTCAACTTGAGCGCGATAGCGCTTACTTGGCACAATGATAGTAGTTAAGGTCGGGTGATAGAATAGCCGCATTGACATAGATCATGGGGGATCTTCTAGAACAGCCGCATCGCTTGTATTTAACGGGGAAGAGGAGGAGTGCTCATGTCGGGGTTCATCAAAAAGGTTATACGCAACCGGTTTATGCTGCTGATGATACTGCCCGGAACCATCTGGTTTCTTATCTTTGCTTACTTGCCCATGTTCGGCACCGTTCTCGCCTTTAAGGACTTCCGTATAAGCCCGGACGGATTTTTTGCCAGCGTGTTCAACAGCGAATGGGTAGGGTTCAAAAACTTCGAATATCTGTTTACAACCAATGATGCCTATATCATTACGAGGAATACGATTCTGTACAACCTGGCTTTTATTATCCTGGGCCTGATCATTGCGGTGGGCTTTGCGATCATGCTAAGCGAGCTTGTCAACAAGCGGACGGCCAAGGTATATCAGACCGGCATGTTTCTGCCGCATTTTTTGTCGTGGGTTATTATCAGTTATTTTGCGTTTACCTTCTTGAGCGTAGATAAAGGGACGTTGAATCAAATCATCACTTATTTCGGGGGAGAGCCGATCAGCTGGTACGCCGAAGCTAAATATTGGCCCTTCATTCTCGTTTTTGTCGGCATCTGGAAAGGCGTGGGCTACAACAGCGTTATTTACCTGGCGGCTATTACAGGGATCGACAAGTCCTATTATGAAGCGGCTGTTATCGATGGGGCCAACAAGTGGAAGCAAACGCGGTACATTACGATTCCGCTCTTGAAGCCGCTTATGATCATCCTGACCATATTGGCAATCGGAGGCATTTTCCGTTCCGATTTCGGATTGTTTTATCAGCTTCCGAAGGACTCGGGCGCTCTCTACCCGGTAACGAATGTTATCGATACCTTCGTCTACCGCGGACTGATCAATATGGGGGACATCGGAATGAGTACGGCAGCGGGCTTGTATCAATCGCTTGTAGGGCTGGTTCTGATTCTTGTCGCCAACTATATCGTTCGACGAATTGAAAAAGATCATGCGATCTTCTAATCCAAGGGAGGTGTACCGTTCATGACGCAGCTATCCACGCAAACCGCGAATCAGCCGGCAAAGCGTCCAAAGAAGAGAGACTACAACGCCATCTCCCCATTGTGGAATACGATTTTCAATATCGTGATCGGCATCTTCTCGTTCTCCTGTATCTTTCCGTTTCTATTTGTTATTATTATTTCCTTGACCGACGAACAGACGCTGGTCTTGGAAGGCTTCAGGCTGCTGCCGAGTCAATTCAGTACGGCGGCGTACGAATATATTTTTGAAACGGGAGGCGAGCTGCTGTCCTCATTCAGCTTAACGCTCTTGGTCACGGTACTGGGGACACTGGTGAGTCTGGCATTGGTTACGACTTATGCGTATGCATTGTCCCGTCGAAACTTTGAATTTCGAGGCTTTTTCAGCTTCCTTGCATTCTTTACCATGCTGTTCTCGGGCGGTATGGTACCTGGTTATATCGTGATGACCCAGTTCCTGCATCTGCAAAATACGATCTGGGCGTTGATATTTCCTTTATCCTTGAGCGCGTTCTCCATCATCGTCATGAGGACCTTTTTCCAAACGACGATTCCGGATGAAATTATCGAGTCCGCCAAAATCGATGGCGCCGGGGAGTTTCTGACCTTTATCCGAATCGTGCTGCCGGTCTCGCTGCCGGGGATTGCAACGATTGGTTTGTTCAGCTCTTTGGGTTACTGGAACGACTGGTTTAATGCCTTGCTGTATTATAACAATCCACAGGCAACGCCACCGCTGCAGTTCATGCTGATGAAGATCGAGAAGAACATGGACTTCCTGACGCAGAATGCGCAGAATATCGGTTCATTCGATGCAGCAGCCGGCCTGCCGACAGAGACGGTAAGGATGGCGATGGTCGTATTGGCGACACTGCCGATTGTAATGGCGTATCCGTTCTTCCAGCGATATTTTGTCCAGGGCCTGACGGTAGGCTCGGTCAAAGGCTAATTTCATATGGTTGTACCCGCATCGCATACGGCCGGAGATATCCGGCTTTGATGTTTCAGGTGTGTAAGCGGTATCAATATAGCATTAACCATTAAGTGATACAGGGGGAAAACACATGTTTAAGAAAAAGGTTTCTATACTGTCCCTTGCTCTTGTGCTTCTGCTGACGGTCGTATTGTCGGCTTGCGGCAGCAAGGAAGGCGCTAAGTCCGGCGAGCCTGCGAAGGAAGAGGCAGCCGTTCAGAGCGACGGCACGGTCGATGTTTCCAAGCTGGATCCGGTCAAACTGAAAATGTACATGATCGGGCCAAACCAGAAGGATCTTCCCGTGGTTCAAGAGGAAATCAATAAATATTTGACGGAAAAAATCAATGCAACGCTCGAGATCAGTATGATCGACTGGGGCGATTACAGCCAGCGGATGCAGGTTATTACAAGCTCCGGCGAGAATTACGACATTGCCTTCACTAGTTCATGGGCGTTCGATTATCTGCCAAATGCAGCGAAGGGCGCATTTAAGCCGCTGAATGATCTGCTTGATCAATATGGAAAAGGCATTAAGGAAGCGCTGGATCCTCGTTTCTTGGAAGGAACGAAGGTCAATGGCGTGAACTATGGCATCCCGGCCAACAAGGAATTGGCACAACAGTTTGTATGGCGTTTCAATAAGAAGTATCTGGATAAGTACAACCTGGACATTTCGAAAGTGACAACACTTGAGGATCTGGAGCCGCTCCTGAAAACGATTAAAGAGAACGAGCCTGCGGATATTACACCGCTTGCCGTACCAAAAGGCTTTAAGCCTTACTTGCCGGTCGACTTCCCGCTTGGTGATGAAATTCCGATCGGGATGTACCTTGACACCAAGGACTTTAAATTTGAGAATCTGCTGGATTCACCTGAACTGAAATCGGCTCTGACCACGATGCGCAAATATTATAAAGCGGGTTATGTGCGCGAGGACGTAGCGACGCTCGACGGCATTGATAACATCAAAACCGGCAAATGGCTCGTGGACCGCGAGATTACACAGCCATACGCGGAGCTCGGCTGGTCCAGAAACGCGGGATATGACATTGTGACAAGACCGATGCATGATCCGGTCATTTACACCAGCTCCGCTGCGGGCTCGATGATGGCGATTTCTTCGTACTCCAAAAATCCGGAGCGGGCGATGATGTTCTTGAACCTGCTGAATACGGATGTGAAGCTTCGGAATATGATTCAATATGGTTTGGAAGGCACGCACTACAAGAAGCTTGAAGGACCATACATCGAAGATATGCCTGCTATGCAGGAAAGCTATGCCATGCCTGGATTTGCGCTCGGCAATATGTTCCTGACGTATCTTCATGAAGGCGAGCCTGAAGACAAGTGGGAAGCATTTGAGAAGTTTAACAGCTCGGCTGTGGTAGCTCCTACGTTCGGCTTTAACTTCGACACGGCTCCGGTAAAAACGGAGGTTGCGGCCATCACCAACGTAGCGAAGGAATTCATTCCTGCGCTGTACACCGGCTCCATCGATCCTGAAGAATACTTGCCAAAAGCAAAACAAAAATTCCAGGATGCTGGAATTGACAAGGTTATCGCTGAAGCTCAAAAGCAGTTTGATGAGTGGAAGGCTCAAAACAAGTAATCCATAAAAAGTGTATGAGTGGGTAGAAACGGCTGATCTAAAGCGGCCGTTTCTCTCTGTCATTCCTTCTTTTAGATGGAAAACGCATTTGTTCACCACGAAATCATGAAATAAACAGGAGGTTTTCCCATGAAACGAATCAAACCGGATTATTTAACGAAAGCCCAGTGGAAACGCAGAATGACGGTATGGATGAGCACGGCAGTGCTGGCCGCGTCCCTGACGGGTTTTGCTGGAGAAGCCGAAGCAGCACAGCCTCACTCGTCATATTGGTATCCGAACACGCTGCTGGAATGGTCGCCGTCCACGGATAAGGATGCGCTATTTAATCGGGGAACGGTTAAGTTGGAGGATCAGCGTATCCAGGGTCATAAGGTAAACAGCAATGCCAAGGAGGAAGTGAAGGTTTTATCGATCGCATCCATGTATCCAAGCACAAGCGGAGCTCCTTCCCAAGGCTCGGAGAAGTTCCATACCTATACGTTCAGCAATTGGCAGTATATTGACAAGCTGGTGATGTGGGGCGGCTCGGCAGGCGAAGGGTTGATCGTTCCGCCAAGCGCCGATGTGATCGATGCGGCGCACAAGAATGGCGTACCTGTTTTTGGAACCGTTTTCTTGCCGCAAACCGAGCATGGAGGCAAGATCCAGTGGATGCACGATCTGTTAAAGCAGCGGGAGGATGGATCCTTCCCGGTTGCAGACAAACTGATTGAGGTTGCCACGTATTACGGATTTGACGGCTGGTTCATCAATCAGGAGACTCAGGGCGGAACGCCTGAGGATGCCGCCAAGATGGCCCAGTTTTTAACGTATCTTCAGCAGAAAAAAGCGCCGGGCATGGAAGTGATCTGGTACGATTCCATGATCAAGGAAGGACCGGTGAAGTGGCAGGGCGCGTTGACGGACCAGAACGAGATGTTCTTCCAGGCGGGAAATCAGCGGGTTTCCGACCATATGTTTATCGATTTCCGCTGGCAGTACAAGGATGAGAAGAACGGCAAATACGACTACATTACTCCGTTCCTGAATTCCCCGGCCAAAGCGGCGGAGCTTGGCCGCAGTCCGTATGATTTATATGCCGGCATCGACGTGGAGGCGAAGGGCTACGAAGGCAAGTTCAATTGGCCGGTTGTGTTCCCGGATGGGAAGAAAGCCACGACTTCACTTGGCATTTATCGTCCCGATTGGGCGTTCAACAGCTCCGAAACCCATGAGGAGTATATGAAAAAGGAGCAGATCTTCTGGGCGGGACCTGGCATGAATCCTGCTAATACCTCGCAGCCTGAAGGGACCGATCCGCTCGCCTGGAGAGGGATTGCGAATGATGTGGTGGCCAAAACCGTGCTCACCGATTCCGAATTTGTCACCCATTTCAATACCGGGAACGGCCATATGTTTGCGGTGGACGGTAAAGTGATGCGGAGCAGGGACTGGAGCAATCGGAGCCTGCAGGATATTTTGCCGACCTGGCGCTGGATCACGGAAACCAATGGCAAGGGTGAAGCCCTCAAGCCTGGATTTGACTTCAGCAAATCTTACTACGGAGGCAGCTCGCTTCAGGTGGCGGGTGCCGTAAGCAAAGGCTCCTCTACTCATGTCAAGCTGTATAAGGCGAATATCCCGGTAGAACCGACGACGGAAGTATCGCTCGTCTATGCGGACAATGCGAAGGACGCCAAGGTGAAGATTGGGTTGGCATTCTCCGATGCGCCGGATCGGTATGAATTTTTCGAGCCTGGCAAGTGGACCGTCACGGGTGCCGATCAGGATTGGAAGCAGGGCAGCGTTAAGCTGAACAAGTATAAAGGCCGCACGATCGTGGGAATCTCGCTGCAATTCGAATCAGCCGCGGATATAGCGGATTATCGGGCGAATATTGGAAAACTGGCCGTTACTCAGGTGAACGATAAGGCGAAGAAACCGCACCAGGTGACCGATCTTCAGGTCATCGATAATGATTTCCGCGACGGAATATATGGAGATGCGCGATTGTCTTGGAAGGCACCGAAACAGGCTGAGGACGTGATGTACTACCAGGTGTACCGGGTTCATCCGGACGGCAAGTACGAGTTGATGGGCATGACGGGGAATACGGTATATTACGTGCCGGAAATGAAGCGGATGCTGAAGGAGCAGGCAACCAAGATGGTCGTGATTCCGGTAAACCGCCATTACGAACAAGGAAAAGCATCGTCGGTAAGCTTGGACTGGCCGGAATATCCGAAGCCGGTTGCAGCCTTCAAAGCGGATAAAACGCTGATCGCACCGGGAGAAACGGTACAATTCACAGATCTTTCCTCGGAAGTGACGGAGTCCTGGAGCTGGAGCTTCCCGGGCGGACAGCCAGCATCCAGCACGGAGCAGAATCCTAAAGTGACCTATCCGGAGGAAGGAACGTACGAAGTGACGCTAACCGCTACAAATAGCGTTGGCGAGGACTTGGTTCGGAAGAAGCTCATCACGGTTACACGGGAAGCGGAGAATGGCGTGGGCAACCTTGCTCTTGGCAAGGAAACATCAGCATCCAGCTTCGTGAATGAGAAGGAAGCACCTGCATTTGCGGTGGACGGTAACGACGCCACCAAGTGGTGTGCTGTTGGAGACGGGCCTCACTGGCTGACGGTGGACCTGGGAGCCGAGCATAAGCTCAGCGAATTCGTGATCAAGCATGCGGAAGCCGGGGGCGAGCCGGCCGCGTTCAATACGCGGGCATTTACCATTCAGGTAAGCTTGGATGGCAGGGAATGGAAGGACGCGGTATCGGTCAAAGACAATACGAAAGCGGTCAGCAGCCATGCCATCGAACTCACCTCCGCACAGTACGTGCGTCTTCAAATAGAGAAGGCGACGCAAGGCGGGGACACGGCTACGCGGATTTATGATTTTGAAGTACTGGGCTTGAAATAATTCGGAGAACTAGAAAGGGCGTTTCCCATAAGGGGGACGCTCTTTTTTTGTTGTCTATATAGTTTGTGTCCCGTCATAGAATCGCTGTCAATGCCCTAGGCCAGCCTGTATAGATTTTGTATAGATAGGGTTGTTAATCTAATGTAGGACAATTTTTGGATATTGAACAATTGACGCGTGCAGCGGTAAGAGTATTAATTGCATAGCTGCTGAAATTACTAAATTGAGCAATAAATAATGAAGCAACTTAAAACAACCATTGATGGCATGGAAGTCGTCAATGGTTGTTCTTGCATGGAGCAGTGCCTACATTAGAATGGATTAGGAGAGAATACTTCTTGGCAAACGACTCACCCATATACCAAATGAAAAAGAGTCATATGATCTTGTTAATAGGGTTATTGTTAGTCATTCTATCGAGCCTGCGTATGGTGTGGATGGTATTGTTGCCTCATCAAGAGCAGGTGTCCATTACGAACGGGCAGCTGGATTTGCGTCATTGGAATGCAGATGATGGCGGCGTGCTCTTACTTGATGGGGAATGGGAGTTTTATCCTTCACTATGGTTGCTGGATGGTAGTCGTCGGCAGCGTGTGTCAGCCGAGATCGAGCCAAAGCTGATTTCGGTTCCGGGAGGATGGAACGAAGCTTTGCATAGTGAAGAGCCGACTCCATATGGTTATGCGTCCTACCGCCTGCGTATTAAGGTAAACCCGAAACAGAACGTTAATTATAGTATTCGTGTACCCAGCGTACGCACGTCATCCGAATTATATGTAAATGGACGACTGCTTGCTAAATCCGGGCAGGTGGCGAAAACAAAGGAAGAATATACGGCGAAGAACCTGCCTTACTCTACAAGCTTTACAGCAGACAAAAACGGCGTCATCGATGTAGTGATTCAGGCGGCAAATTATGTGGATAGTCGAGGCGGCGGCATTGCCAGGTCCATTAAATTCGGTTCGGAAGAAGCCGTCGCACAGGAAATGAAATTCTCCGTTTCCATGCAGACGCTGGGAGCCATTATATTTCTTATGCATTCGGTGTATGCACTTATTTTATTTTTGCTAGGAAATAAAGAGAAGAAGCTGCTTTATTTTTCCCTGTTAACACTATGCGTAACCATTTCCAGCCTGTTTAGTAACGATGAAAAGCTGTTTCATCAATTATTTTACATCGGCAGTGATTGGGATTTTCGGCTGTCCAACGCCGCTTTCATTGTCGGATGCTATGCGTTGCTGGAATGTACGGATCATCGTGAGCTCCCTTACTGGCGCAGGGTATATCCGGTTTATACCGTAATGGCTCTGGGGACTGCCGCGGTTACGTTATTTTTAGCTCCGCATCAGGTGATCATGCTCTTCCCGGTTTATTTTCTATTGGGGTGCATCGCGGCCGTAATCACGATCATAGCCATCTTAAAAAAAGTAATCCAGGATATAAAAAGCCATCTGTTACTGCTCTTTTCTATGCTTGCGCTGGTTCACAATTTTTTTTGGTCGTTATTCTGGCGGGAGAGCGGTTTGAGCATTGTCCATTATCCGTTTGACCTGATTATATCGATGGGGTGTTTGGCCTCTGTATGGTTTAAGGCTTATTTCATCATGCATGCTAACACCAAGGAGATTGCCGCAACCTTGCAAAGAGTGAATGACCATAAAGATCAATTCCTGGCGAACACGTCTCATGAATTTAAAAATCCGCTTCATAGCATCCTTAACATGTCACAGTCCGTGCTGAACAGAGAAGGGCATTTGTTACAGGATCGAAGTGTCAAGGAGCTCGAAACGGTACTATCGGTAGGACATCGGCTAACATTTATATTAAATGATTTGATTGATGTGATGAGTCTGCGGGAAGGCAATCCCCGTTTACAGGAAAAAGTCGTATCGATTCAGCCGATCGTAACGGGAGTCATTGATATGCTGCAATTTAACGCAGAGGTGAAGTCCGTCAACATCGTAAATCAGATTCCTGAGGATTTTCCACCTGTTATTGCGGATGAGAATCGGGTGATTCAAATTGTTTTCAATTTGCTTCATAATGCCGTGAAGTATACGAATGAAGGGGTCATTTCGATTCAAGCTTTGGCCGAAGACGGAAGAGCGTATATTGTTATAGCTGATACCGGGATCGGCATGGATGAGGACATGCTGAAGCGTTTATTTCTTCCGTATGAGCAAGCCAGCGCTAGCGAGACCATGATTGAAGGCGGCTTTGGCTTAGGCTTAAGTATAAGCAAGCAGCTTATTGAGCTTCATCGAGGTACGTTAGAAGTATCTTCTGTTTTAGGAGAAGGCTCGAAATTTACATTTTCGTTAAAGCTTGCGGAATTGAGTGCGGAAGATGAGGAGCCTGTTTCTAACTCATTCAAACCATTTACATTACAACCAGCGCTGACTCAGGAAACTGCCCCCATCATCCTGGATAAAGAGGACATCCCGTCAGCGGCAAAACCAACAACCTCTATTGCAATGAATCGTCATCGTCCGATCTTATTAATTGTGGATGACGATCCTGTTAATCTGCAAGTGCTCGAAACCATACTACCGCCTGATGATTATGATGTAACGATGACAACGAGCGGTAAAGAAGCGTTGGCTATGCTGGACACGAGGGAATGGGATCTGGTCATCTCCGATATTATGATGCCGCAGATGTCGGGCTATGAGCTGACACGAAGAATTCGAGAGCGGTATACGCTTGCCGAGCTCCCGGTGCTGCTCCTTACCGCAAGAAGCCAGCCGAAGGATATCCAAAGCGGTTTTTTAGCAGGAGCAAACGATTATGTGACAAAGCCGGTAGAAGCATTAGAAATCAGATCGCGGATTGAAGCGCTAACGACGGTTAAACAAACGGTTCGGGAACAATTGCGATTGGAGGCGGCATGGCTGCAAGCCCAAATCCAACCTCATTTCTTATTCAATGCTTTAAGCGCGGTAACCGCTTTGAGTGACATTAATTTGGATAAGATGCGCCATTTGCTTGATGAGTTCAGTAATTTTCTAAGGTATAAATTTAGGTTTCAAGATACGGATGGACTTGTTTCGATTAAAGAGGAATTAAGTCTAGTGCGTTCATACTTATATATCGAAAAGGTCCGATTTGAAGAGCGGCTGCAGGTCGTTTGGGAGGTAGATGATTGCGAAGAGTTACAAATTCCTTTCCTTTCGATCCAGCCTTTGGTTGAAAATGCAATAAGACATGGCATTATGAAGCGCACTCGCGGAGGGGAAATACATATTCGAATTTCTGTCCATGACACGCTTACAGAGATAACGGTTCAGGACAATGGGATCGGCATGGACGAAGTTCAATTGCAACGGGTATTGGAAAGAAATGCAGACCGCAGCTCAGGAGTCGGCCTGATCAATACGCATCAGCGCTTGAAGCGGCACTTCGGCACAGGACTTCATATCAAAAGCACGTTGGGTAAAGGAACCGAGGTAACTTTTTACGTGCGCAGCGAACCGAGGTAAGAGTAATTTTATACGATACAAAGAAAGCCGAAGCATGGAAGCTCCGACTTTTTGGAATTGGAAACGCATGAAGATGAAGGCGTCCTTTATAGGGAATATGTTACGCTTGTTTCCCCTTAGGTTTACTATTCAGCAGCTGGTATACGGCAACGGCCAGCGCTGAGCCGACGAGCGGGGCGATAAGAAACACCCACACCTGGGATAAGGCCTGCCCGCCAAGCAGAAGGGCCGGGCCCAGGCTTCTTGCAGGGTTAACGGATGTTCCCGTTAAGGCTATACCTAAAATATGTACGAAAGCGAGTGTCAGTCCGATCACAAGGCCGGTTACGTTTCCGTTGCTCTCCGTAGAGGTTACGCCCAGGATCGTATAAATAAATACGAAGGTTAAAATGATTTCGACAACGAATGCCATAGTGGTTGAAATCCCGATTCCATACCCAGGGCCGAAACCATTCTGACCGAGCCCCGTTGCGGGCATACCCGCGGAGACGATGATGGCGTACAGAATAGCAGCGCCCGCAATGGCACCGGCGATCTGCGAAACAACGTACCCGATGAAGTCGGTACCGGTTAGCTTACGTTTAATAAGCATGGCAAGCGAAACCGCCGGATTGATATGACATCCCGAAATCGGACCGATGACGTAGGCCATCGCTACGATAGATAGTCCGAATGCCAATGCAATGCCCAAATGGCCGAGCTCTCCTCCCGCCGTAGCGGCACTTCCGCAGCCGAACAGAACAAGCACCAAAGTTCCAATGAACTCGGCAGCGTACTTTTTGAATGACGCGTTCATAAATTACCTCCTAAATAATTAAAAATCGATTCTTATTATAAATGAGGCAAATAGACAAAAACTGGACATAGCGCGGAAGGGTGAATAAAAATGGCCCGCAAGAGATCACTTATTCCAAAGTGCCTCATGCGGGTCATTGACTCATACTTATGGATTTAATCTCCTTGAAAAACGAGCTCGGATACTTCACTTCCGGATAGTCCTTAGTGGGACCAGCCAGAAGCTTACTCTCGATTCCGCGTAAATGCTGGTTGAACAGCTATTATTCGTCTATACTTTTCTTTTTCTTAGCAGTAGCAAGCCTGCAAGCAGGAGGATGCATCCCGCTAACATGTAGCTGTACATATTCGTAGCCGTGTTCGGTAATTTATTTCCGTCAGGCTCGTTCGCTGCCTGATCTCCGGACTCAGCCGGATCTCGTGGAGTCGAATCCGATGCGCCTAATGTTGAATCGTCATGATCTTCCGGTGTTTGTGCCCCGGTATTCGAATCCCCGTCGGAATCTCCATTCGAGTCTTCATCCGGGTTCCCGTTGGAATCTTCATCCGTGTCTTCGTTCGTGTTTCCGTTCGGGTCTTCATTCGAATCGCCGTCGGAATCTCCCGTTCCACCCGGGTTCGTAGGATTTCCGCCACTGTTCTCGTTGTCCGTCACTTCGATGACATTCGATGGCTTCTCCGGACTTGTTACGTTATCACCCGTGACTTCACCGATGTTTACGATCGATTTGCCGGCTTGTCCCGCCTTGACGGCTGCCTGGAACGCGATCGTATGCCATTCGGTATCCGTAATCCGGCCAAAGTTACCGCTAACTTTGCCGTTAACGTATTGACCTTTGTCGCCATCAGCGTTATCGGTTACGGAAACGCCGTCCACCTCCAGGCTGCCTGCTACATACGCGAGCCCTTCCGGCAGGCTGTCGGCAATCACAAGGTTCGACACATAGCTGCCGGCAACGGTATTCCGTGCCGAGATCGTATACTCCAGCGTGTCGCCTCCCGCGATGCTGCCGCCACTTAGATCACGCGACGTCTTCCGTGACTCGATGACTGGGGAAGGCGGAGTCGGTGGTGTTACAGGCGGTGTAACTGGTGGATCCGGATCTACCGGCGGATTGACTGGCGGATCGATTGGCGGATCTACCGGTGGGTTCACCGGCGGCGTATCGCCTTCCTCAACCACAATTTCATTCGTTGGCCGGCTCGGCTGATCGATGTTGTCCCCGGTAATCTCTCCGGTATTTCGGATCGATTCCCCTGCGTTTGATACGATCTTCGCCCGGAACTCGAGCGTATGCCATTTCGTATCCCATACATCCCCGACATTACCGACGACCTGACCTGAAGCATAATGTCCTTTGTCGCTATCCTTGTCATCGGTTACCGAAACGCCGTCGACCTTCAAGCTGCCCGGAATATATTCCAGACCGGCCGGTAGCGTATCGGATATCATCAGGTTGGCCATATACGTATCGCCTATTACCGTTCTTGTCCGTATCGAATAGATAGCGGTATCGCCCACTTCGAATGTTTGCTTGCCCGCTTCAAGGTTTGTTGCAGACTTCTCCGATACGATGACCGGGTTCCGCGGGTAGACCTTGACTTCTTCTTCCGGCCTACTTGGCTCGTCGAAATTGTCGCCGCTGACGTCGGCAATATTTCGAATATCCTTGCCGGCTTGTCCGGTTTGGATCGTCGCATGGAATTGAAGCTCATGCCACTCCTTATCCCAGATGTCGCCGAATCCGCCGTACACCGCGCCGGTTACACCGTATACATCCCCGGTGACATAGTGACCGTTATCGTCGCTTTCCTCATCGGTGGCGGTTTTGCCATCCACTTTTAAGGAACCTGGTACGTATTTCAGTCCTGCCGGCAGCGTATCCGTAATTTTCAAATTCGAGATATAAGCGTCGTCCGTCACCGTTCTTGTCCGAATGGTGTAGACAACCGTATCCCCGACTTCAAAATGGGTTTTGCCCGCATCCAGATTTTCTGCGAACTTCTCCGATTCTACAACCGGATGGCGCGGATAGACCTGAACGACTTCCTCGGCATTGCTCGGCGTGCTTACATTCTCGCCGCCGGCGACGGCGGTATTGCGAATATTCTTGCCGGCTTGCCCGGTCGCGATGACCGCTTCGAATTCAAGCGTGTGCCACTCGGTATCCGTGATGTCCCCGAACAGGCCGATCACTTGACCATCGGTGTAAAAACCACCGTCTTGATCGCTCTCGTCATCCGTGACGGAGACGTCGTCTACCTTCAAGCTGCCCGGTACATATTGCAGTCCAGCCGGCAGATCGTCGGAGATGACCAAACTGCTGACGAAGCTGTTAAGGGCCGTATTCCGTGCCTGAATCGAGTACCGAAGCGTATCGCCCGGTTCAGGATGGTCAGGGTCCGTGTTTCCAGCCGCCTTGGTCTGAAGGACAGCCTTTTTGTTGGATTCCAGAACAGGAGGATTGAAACGGACCGGTGTGGTGGTTTCGTTCGTTTCCTTTTGTTCCGTATTGCCTGTTAATAAGTTGTTGTAACTGATTTGAGCTTTATTCTTAATTTGCTGATTGGCGGCGCTCGCTAACACCTTGACTTTAAATTGCACGGTCACGCCATCTGCCAATTGGCTCGTATTGGCCAAGTCGCCAAGCTGAATGCTGACCTGGCTGCCGTCAAAGCGACCTTCGTCGGTATCGTCCGCATCCGTCAGGTCCTTGGTGGTCGAGCCTTGGGTTAATTTCATAGAACCAGAGACGTACTCCGTTCCTGCCGGAATCAAATCCGTTACGCTTGCATCGGCAGCGATGTCTCCGCCTTCGTTCTTGATCTGAATCGCATAGGTTACTTCATCACCCGCATTCACTTCTTGTGGAGATGCGGTCTTGTTGGCCGTCACACACGGTGCCGTTCCAAGAAAGATGTCATCGATGAAGTTTCCTGCACCAATGCTCGCGCTTGCTGAGCTCACCGCCTCAAAGCCGAAGCGAGTGACCTTTTGACCAGCAGGAACTGTATACGTGCCTGTATAGGTTCCCCATGCTTTGTTGCCATCCGTCATTTGATCTTGGACTTTGGTGTCGTACGGGTTAGCCGTTGCTGCCCCAATACGAAGCTGCATCGTGTCAACCCCATTCCGCCCCATATGGGATAGGCGCCAATATATGGTTTGTCCAGGGGTTGTCTTCACATCCTGATACAGCATCCCGTTTTCGAAAGCATTGAGTTCTGCCCATTTCCCGCCATCAGGGGGATCTGGCCAGTTCTTTACAACCGAAGGATTATTTCGTGCCCAGTCCCATAGCTCAATGACCGGATAACCGTTAGCATCGTCCGTGGTCTTCCATCCAGGTACTTCGGATTCATAATAGTAAAGCCCGGACGTATTAACAGCAGATCCTTTGACAGCGCCTTGTTCAAAACTGCCGTTAATCATCGCTACTGGAGCCGGGCACACATTGGCTTCGCCGACTATTGACGTGCTCACTTCATTTGTAGCTACTTCTTCTGATTTGTTTGTCAAGAGGTTGTCGTATTTAATAATGGCCTGATTCTTTGTGACGATGCCCCCATAACCGGATAGTATCTTCACTTTGAATTGAATGGTTTTCCCTTGAGGCAATTGGGTGTCATTTTGCACCTCACCCAAATCGATCACGATCATGTCGCTGCTGCTATCATAGTGAGAATCGTTGACCGGTTTGCCGTCCACCACAATAGAGCCTAGAACCAATTCAGTTCCAACAGGAATGCTGTCTTCAAAAATTACATTTGCTGCGGCGTCGCCGCCATTGTTTTTGACCGTTACTTCGTACGTTAATTCTTGACCGGCAGATGCCTCTCCCTGTGGAGATACTGTTTTATCTGCAATGACGCAAGGCTCTGTTCCGAGGAAAATATCATCGATGAAGTTACCTGCTGCCGGGTTGCCGCCAGTGGATGAGACGGCTTCGAATCCAAAGCGTGTCATCGTTTGGCCGGTCGGAACGACGTAGGTACCGGTATAATATTTCCAAGCGTCCTTACCCGTCGTTAGTTGGTCGACAATCGGAAGAACCTTCGGATTCACATCAGCTGAGCCGATCTTAACAGCCATTGTATCCACGCCGAATCTGCCCTTATGTGCCACCCGCCAGTAAATCGTTTGCCCTGGGGTGGTTTTAACATCCTGATATAATTGAGCAGGCTCTCGACTGTTCAACTCCGCCATTTGCTGCCCATGAGGCACAGCATTCTTAAGGCCTTGCCCATCTTCAGTAGAACCGGGCTGGATTTTATCCATTAAGTCCTTATTAAAAATTTCAAACAGTCCCGTTGAATCTGTTGTCTTCCAGCCTGGCACGTATTGACCTTGGACCGAAAAATAGCCTGGGCCGGTCGAGAATCTTGGATCGTTAGCCGCATACACCGGCTCCTCAAAACTGCCATTGATCAGTGCTACTGGTGCAGGGCACGTGGCTAGAGGAGTAATACCGGAAGTAGCCGTCCATGCGGCATCATTAGATTCCGTGTTTTCGGCTCCTGCAGCCTCCACAGGTACTGTCATTACAGGCTGTAACCCGCCAAGAATAACTAATAAGATGGAAAATTGAATGAAAATCCGTTTCAATACGGTTTTTCTTGCCGAGCGGGTAGAATGCAATTTTGTCTCCCTCCAATCATTATGTTTTTGGATCGCCGGAGCCTTAGTGCGATATGCTTATCTCCTGTTTCCGGCCCACTCCTTTTCACCTCCAAATTTATACAATTTACCGTCAAGTATAAGCTAGCTACCATTTATCGACAATATTCCCGTGGCACCATATATAACCAGCGGAGAATGGACGTTTGGCCCATACCATGATTCGACAAATAACTACAAAGTTGCCGTGTAAAATAGGTAGTCTGTATAGGGATGTTGGTCACCGGATGGCTTCATTGGATAACGCTGGAATGACGTTTCCAGTGGGGGTTAGCGACTGGACGAAGCCCCAATCTAATATAGATTCAGGTGAGCAAATCCTTAATACAGAGAGGGGGATACTGCTAGGGGGATATATTACTTTTGGCTTATTATGCTGCAGAAGTATGGCCTTCGCTGGATTTTATAGATAAGAAACAGTAAGATATCCTTGTAAAAATATAGAGGATAATCAAACTCTTGTTGGCTATTTGTTTCATCCGGTTGTTTCATCCGGCAGTCATCAATTGAGATATTAACGCAGACTGGAGGGAGAGAACATACGAAGAATAGTAGGTGCGCTCTTGCTGCTCGCAGGTATGGGGATCGTGACTTTCGCTGTCATTCAGTATGTCGAACACCAGGCAAACTTGAAGGAAGCTATGGCGGAAGCAAACGAACTGATTCGCCAGTCAAACACAATAGATGCTTCGAATGAACGGCGTGCGGATCCTATATCCTATCACGATCAAGTGATCGACAAATCCAAGTTCGATCCGAAACCAAACGATGTGATCGGAATGCTTCAAATCCCGAAGCTGGAAGCAGAACTTCCGATCATCGAGGGCACGGATGAAGAGATGCTCGAGAGAGGCGTCGGGCATTACAGCGGTACCGCTTTTCCGATGGATAACGAGCAGATTTTGCTGTCCGGGCATCGGGACACCGTTTTTCGGGATTTCGATAAGCTTTCGGTAGGGGATCATTTTATCGTAAAGCTGCCTTATGGTACCTTTGAATATGAGATTAAAAGTACGGATATTGTAGATAAAGACGATACATCGGTTATTCGTTCTATGGGTACCGAGGTGCTGGTCATTTCGACCTGCTATCCGTTTCGCTTTGTGGGCAATGCGCCGGAGCGTTATATTTTCTATGCTTACCCGGTCGGGGAACATGGATAGATTGGGACATAGACTCGCATTGCCTTGTACTCTTTAAAAAACAACGCAGCTAATGAGGCTGCGTTGTTTCAGCAACTAAAAAATGTACACTTTCGGGCTTTTCGCACCATATCGTGCCTTGGTGCTCGATCAGGTTGGCTAATTCCTCATACTGCCCGGTCTCCATGAGCCGTGGAATCTCCGTTCCTCTTCCATAGGCGGTCGTCAACCGCTGCCAGGGAATGCTGGTTACCGATTGGGACAAAGCGTTCATTTCCTTCACATCGTAAAGAAGCTGCATGAGTCCGAGGATGTTTACAGCCACCCGTTATCCTCGGCGATCGCCACGGCCTGCTGCCGGGAATCGGCCTCCAGCTTCTGTATGGCGGAGGAGAGGTAGTTGCGAACGGTGCCTCTCGTCAGGAACAGGGCTTTGCTGATGTCGCTGGTGGTCATGCCTTCCTTGGTTAAGCGAAGCATTTCGATTTCCCGTTCGCTGAGCGGATTCTCCTCCTTCATGAAGAGCGCGGCCGCCAGATCGGTGCTCACAACCCGCTCGCCCTTCATGACCCGCCGAATGGCTTCGATCAAGAAATCGATCGGCTCATCCTTTAACAGATATCCCTCTACTTGAGCGTCCATTGCTTTTTGCAAATAACCCGGGCGCGCAAAGGTCGTAACGATTATGATTTTGCAGGGCAGACCTGCTTGACGTATGGACTCGGCCAATTCCAGGCCGCTGATATGAGGCATCTCGATGTCGAGCAGGCACACGTCCGGCTGATGCTGCAGGATCGCGTCCCAGGCTCGCTGCCCGTCCGGCACCTCGGCAACGACCTCGATGTCATCTTCGAAATGAAGCAATGAGGCGAATGCACCGCGAAGCATTTTCTGATCTTCCGCAATAACGATTCGAATCATGAAGCGTCCTCCTTTTCATGCCGGCGAAGCGGGAGATTCAAGGATACCCTGGTGCCTCCCTCAGGCGATGGGGCGATGGCGAAAGAGCCGCCAAGCGTCTTCATCCGCTCCATGATCGACGGGATGCCATTTCCGTCGCCGTTCCCCGCCAGCCCCACGCCGTCATCCGCGATATGGATTCCGAAAGCATGGTCCTTCGTTTCCAGTCTGATCGTGCACCGCTTGGCATGGCTATGCTTGATGATATTGGTCATGGCTTCCCGGACGCAGAGCGCAAGCATCGTTTCCTCCACGCTGGATAACAGCGGGAGCTTCTCCGAATTCTCGATGCTCAGCGAAATTCCTGCTGTATGCAGCAGTTTGGCCGAATGCTCCAGCTCGCTTGCCAGCGAGATGAATTTCATATCGGATACCAGCTCCCTTACTTGCTTCAGGGCCTTTCGGGTGGTATCGAGAATCTCGCTTAGCTCCCGCTTGGCTTGGGCAGCATCCTTATCCACCCATTTCGTTGCTAGCTCGCTCTTCATTTTGATCATCATGAGCGTCTGCCCCAAGGTATCGTGGAGATCCCTGGCGATTCGCTGCCGCTCCTCCTGCTGGATATACTTTGCAATCTGCTCGTTGGCTTCGTCCAGTTCCCCTTGCAGGCTTTTCGCTTTCTCCTTAATGTAGATGACGATCGGATATATCGATTGAATGATCATGATCGGAAGGTAAATGGCATTGGACGTTTCGAGCAGCGGTTCCTTCCGGAATACGAACACCAGCAGGAATGATAGGGCAATGGCCCCGCTGCCGATGGCGATGTGCCCCTTGAACTTGGACCGGCCCAGCAAGTCGGCAAAAATAATCCCGAACATCAGGGTGCTCGGCCCCGTATATACCGCGAGCATGCCAATGGCGAACAGGCCTGTCAGCACGGCAGCGAGCAGCCAGCCGTCCCGGCGCCACAGCGCGATATAGAACGAAACAAGGAACAGCAGGAGCAGCAAGAGGCTGCCCCACAGTCCCAGCGCCGTATCCGAACGAAACACCTGGTAGCATAAGAATACGGTCAATACGACATCGATGAGCAAATAACGTTTAATCTGATCCCTCGGATACAGCTTATAGAACATACTAGCCTCCAATCCGGCTATCTTGATTCGAAGAAACCTACCGCCTGTTTACGGACGGTTTCCATGGGTCCCAGCTTGAAGCCGCGAAGCCACAGGGATGCCATGCCCAGCTGAAACGCGGAGATTACCAGCCAGACGGCGATAATGGCGGCCGAATTCAGCTTGCCGGCAAGGCCCAAGCCCCAGCCGTAGAATACGGCGGATGCCATGATGTTTTGGAGCACGTAACAGCTCAGCGACATTTTTCCAGCATTCTCCAGAAGGCGCCACAGCCACTCCAACTTCGTATATTGTATCATTCTCGCCAAAATTGCTATATACCCCATGGACATCAGCGGGGCGAATAAATAGCGCACCGGCAGATCGAAAGCGCCGCCAGGCACAAAAATAAGCAGGTTGAGCGGTACGCCTACATAGATCCCCAGCCTAAATAGCCTTTTCCGCAGCCTTTTGCCGTTCTCGTCCGGGGAGAATACGCCTGAGCGCATGAAGCGAATCCCGAGCAGGAACAAAAACACGTTGGTCGGTATCACGAGGATGGCTTCCATTCGCAGCGGAAGGAAGTTCGCCAGCCGATATTGGACTTGCTCCATCCAGGTTCCTTCCTGATAAAGGGCAACAACATCGTCAAAGCTGCCCAACGATACGCTTGCGCCGCTCGCCAGCATCAGTCCCGCGAGGGCCAGAATCGCAATAGCGAAGACGCTTCCGATTACGTTCATCGTACGTGCGATGAGCCGGTCGCCGCCCTTTACGATGAAAGCTGCAATGATGGCGGTTACTCCATAGCTCATTAAGATGTCATACTCCATGACCAATATAAAATGCAGCAGGCCTTCGAGGACCAGGAACAGGACGGCCCACAAATAAACGCCCGGCCATGGCTTTCCCTTGCGCTTGGCCTGCCGATACTTCATTTCCAGACCGACGCCGAACATGATGGTCAGCAGTCCGAGCAGTTTTCCGTTCACCAGGAATAAGACGATCATGCGAAGTAAGTCATTCGCTCCCCACCAACCGGAATGATCAAAGGTTGTAATGTAGCTGAGGTCCCCCGCATGCGCGAAGATCCAAATATTCGTCCCAAGCGTTCCCAGGATCGCGAAACCCCGTAAAATGTCCAGCAGGCGGATTCTGTCCTTTTGTGTTTTCATCTCCCATTCCTTCTTTCTTCTAAGTTCTCTTGTCACTTTATTGTAGGAACGATCCGTCCGGCGCAACATTCACACCTGTAAAGAGATCCGTATGACACGTGTCATAAATGTAGGGAAGGCGAACGGTGGTGTGAGATGGGGTTCTTGCTTTCCTGAAGGAGTTCTATTCAAGAGAGGGGGCGTCCAGGTTATCTAGGGATATGGCTCTCCTGGACTCTTTTATGATGATGAATGCCATTTATTCGCGAAGAGCGAACAAGTTGATTGTAAATGAAGGCCAAGGGCCGGATCGGCTGTCGAAGGCTTATTTGGCAACCGCCATAAACAACATCGAACACCTTGGATTTGCATTCTCATATCCACTATTACATGCTGTTCGTACCTTATCCAAGGAGCAGTTTGAAGCGTTTTATCAACCACTAATTGACGATTTAAGGGTGCTGGTAGGTGCGCATGTGAAATATGAGCCGATGTATCCTGCTTTCCCGAAACAGCTGATGGATGAGGAAGATGCCGAGCTTTATCTGAATGCCATCTATCATTATCTTACATGGGATATGCCTGAGTATGGGCTTGAGGAGAGGCCTCCGCTGCAGGACGAAGTCAAACTGAAAGTCATTGAACGGGGGAGCAAAACCGATTTTTATGACATGATTCGTCAGCTTATCCAGGCTAAAGGCTCCATCTCCCAAACAGATAAAGAGGATATTGAGGCCGTTATCGAGCATGCAAATCCCGTTGAACTGGATGCCATCCTTCCTCCCGAGATTCCATTCAAGGAGAATGCGGGATTCGTGGCAGCCTCATTAATGAAGCATGATAAGGGGGTATGATCACGACTGGCACAGGGGAATCAGAAGGGGATGGTTTTGATGGGGAAAGCCATGACAGCCCTACGGAAGCCCGATCTGTACGATCTTTTCATGCTGCATGCGAAGGCAAGAGGAGAGTCGGTAGATACAGCGGATCAGGCGGAAACGATCTTTTCGGTGGAACAGGGGGTTACTCCATTCGATATTGAGCAGATTATGGCGGAGTATGTTGTTTGATTCGAGTTAATTAAGATTAATAGAAGGGGAGCAGCTTATCACTGCTCCTTATTTTAGGGATTTTATACGAGTCCAATACAGAAGGGTGACCTCAGCACAATGTTAAGATCACCCTTGTTAGGACAAATTCAACTTTTTATTTATTCCCTTTGCGCACCTTTAGCAGTTTGCCTTTGACCGTCGTGTTCTGCATCATTTCAAGCACAAGCGGTCCTTTGCCGTTCAGAATCTCAACATCGGTCACAAAATCGAGGATCGTAATAATCCCGATATCGTCTGCAGTTACCCCGTCAAGCTTAGCAATCGTCCCAACAAAGTCTACGGCTCTTAGCTTTTTCTTCTTGCCGCCATTGAAGTTAAGCTTCATAATTTGCTTGTTTAATTGCTCGCGCTTATCTTTTTTCGGTTCGGGCTTAAATTTTAGTTTCCGTTCAAAATCTTCTCTATGGCGATCCACTTCCTGTTCGGAGGGAGCTTTTATTTTCGGAATCGCGAATCCAATATACATCTCAATCTCGGCTAATCGTTTGAGATCCTTCGGCGTGACGAGGGTAATCGCTTTACCCGTCTTGCCTGCACGACCTGTACGTCCCGTCCGATGAACATAGCTTTCTTTTTCAAGTGGAATATCGTAATTGATAACATGGGTAATATTCGAGATATCGATACCCCTGGCGGCTACATCGGTCGCAATCAAGTAACGGAATTGTCCTCTTCTGAACGCATGCATGACCTCGAATCGCTGTTCCTGCTCCATCCCACCATGAATACGATCACATGAGTAACCGAGATTAGCCATTTCTCTGAATAGGTTGTCCACATGCTCCTGTGTACGGCAGAAAACAATGCAGCTGTCAGGACTCTCAACAATGAGTAGATCCTGAAGCAATGCTAGCTTGTCCGCCTCCTTCACCTGAATAAGAGCGTGTTCAATCGTTGCCGTCGTAATACCGCTCGCCTCGATCTCTATTTGGGCAGGATTGTCCATATATTTGCGTGCCAGCTTGGTCACATCCTCAGGAAACGTAGCGGAGAATAACAAGGTAACCCTGTCACGAGGCAGGGCTTGAATGATCGACTGAACTTGCTCAATAAAGCCCATATTCAGCATCTCATCGGCTTCATCAATAACGAGATAGGCCATCCGCTCTAGCGATAGCGTGCCGCGTTCAATATGGTCCAGCACACGCCCAGGTGTACCTACAACGATATGCGTTCTTTGTTTTAACTCGGCTTTTTGGATATGAAAAGGATGCTTCCCAAAAAGAGGGGTCGCCTTAATCCGCTTAAAGCGCCCGATATTCGTAATGTCTTCGTTGACTTGTAACGCAAGTTCGCGGGTTGGCGCTAAGATTAATGCCTGCGGCTTATTCTCGTTCCAATCCACTAGCTCGCAGAGCGGAATTCCATACGCAGCTGTTTTGCCGCTGCCGGTTTGCGATTTAACAACAAGATCCTTCTTCTTAAGCAAAACAGGAATGACTTTTGTCTGAACCTCTGTGGGTGTCTTATAGCCCAAGCTATGGAGCGCTCTCACAATCTCTTCACTTAAAGGATAATCTGTAAAATGCTTCTCACTCATCTTTAACCTCTTCTACGTTATATTCGAATATCTATATATACAGACTTCCACCGTACATCTATCATATACTCATCCATTATAACCTGGATCCAATGATATGGATCGGTACATTCATGAACGAAAAAGCCCTTAGATAACTATAACCGTAATTCGGTTGATGAATACACAACGTATAAAAGATTCGGTCCTTATATCGGGCACTACTTTCTTTCCTGCTTCCGTTAGGAAGCCTGCTTGATCTAACCGTCGGACACGCTCTTTATTGAGCTCTGACCAGTCCAGCCAAAACATAAGGCTTCCTCAACCAAATCCAGATAATTTACGGAAGGATTCGTTTGATCGACCAACAATGATTTTCAGCACGGTGACGATCGCTTAACCACTTCAGCTCATCATGCCGAGTCTGCACATGTACCGTCTTATCGACTTCCATGTTTCTGGGTCACCCCCGGCTTCGTGAATTCACGATCTCTAAATAATGAGCATTGTACATAATTCCCAGCACGTTGCCGAATGGATCCGTGACGGAAGCCGTGATGAATCCTTCTCCCCGGTGTACGAGAGGTTCGTACTCTACAGCACCCATGGATTTTAATTGGCTGAGTGTGGCTTCTATATCATCGACATGCCAGTACATGATCGCTCCGCCGGGGCTGGACGTTGGTTGTGAAGGGGCAAAACGGCGATCGATGAGACCCAGCTCGTGCTGGTAGTCTCCAATCCGAAATTCGGCATAGGCCAGTTGACCATCGGGCCCCGAACGTTCGAAATAAGGTGTTATACCCAGCAGATCCGAATACCAAGCCTTTGCCGCTTCCATATCGTCCGCCCAGTAACTGATGGTCGCAAATCCTCGCAATGTTGGGTGTGTGCTCATCATTTATTTTCCTCCTATAACCCGTTATGGTTGGTTTTATAGCTATTATGAACTGCGATGACTGACGGCATTATGTCAGTGTTTTGGTTTTTAAGCGTGGGAATATTCCGTTAACAGCGATAGGAGCTATCATTTTAATGATATGGGTATGTAAAATGACGATGTTCATGGCAGGAGTTACTATTTTGAAAGAAATGGACGATATACAATTAGAAGGACGATTAGATCTTGTCGATACTGGTAGTTCACATCCTATGGAATATGGCGTGAACCGCGATATATCCGGTACGTACATCATTTGATAGATCAAGGAACAAAACCACACATTAGGGGAGGAATATTATGTATTTTGGCAAGAAAATAGGGCTGTTATCTCTAATCGTATCTATTGTAGCGGGGCTGTTATTTCTCAAGCCGACCGGTGTAGTCTATGCATCGTCTCCGGCATCCACGATCGTGGTTGCCGATACGGCGCTATAAATTGGTGAGACTTCACAGGTGACGATCACGTTCTCGGAAGCGGTGAGTGGCTTTACGCTAGCAGATCTGACAGTAGCGAATGGCACATTGAGCGGTTTGAGCTCGTCCGATGGCGGGGTCACATGGACGGCGACGTTGACGCCAGTCATCGGCATCACAGATGCAACCAATGTCATTACACTCGACAACACGGGAGTACAGAATGCGGCAGGTAATACGGGAACGGGTACCACCGATTCGAACAATTACGCAATCGATACACTGAGGCCAACAGCTACTATCGTAATTGCCGACACGGCGCTAAAGGATGGCGAAACTTCATTGGTGACAATCACGTTTTCGGAAGCGGTATTAGGCTGACTTTAGCTTACGACACTGCTAGCTTAAAGAGCGATCAAACAGCGGCCGTCTTTTATTTTGATGAAGTGAAAAAGGCATGGGTGAATGTCGAGGGCGGCATGATACAGGCGAATTATATATCCGTAGAGGTCAATCATTTTACGAAGTATGCAGCACTCGTAGTAAATAAAGCCAACGGAATGCCCGTAATCGACAAACCCGACTACGGAAATTTCCTTTACCGATATTTCCGGACATTGGGCCGAAGTTAGCATTAAGGAAGCGGTACGTGAGGGTATCGTGACGGGATATCCGGATGAAACGTTCAAGCCGGGCAACACCGTGACGCGTGCAGAATTTTCCCTCATGCTGATGAATGCGCTGAAGTCGACAGATGCTGGAGCGGAGTTGATATTCACAGATACGGCATGGATCGGTGACTGGGCTAAGAAGGCAGTTTCGCAGGCCGTCCAGGCTGGCATTATTCAAGGCTATCAGGATGGCTCTTTCCGTCCAAATGCAAAAATGACGCGCGCTGAGATGGCGGCAATGATTGCGAATGCGCTCGAGCTATCCGCCAAGGACATCCCAGCAACCTCTTTTTCAGATGACAAGGCAATTCCTGATTGGGCGAAAAGCTCTATTGAAGCGCTGAAGGAACTTGGTATTGTTAAGGGAATAGGAGCAGACGAGTTCAATCCAAGCGCTCAAACCACGAGAGCAGAGGCCGTAAACGTTCTGATGAACATGTTAGGTCTATCCAAATAAAGTTTAACGACAAATACAGAGGACACCGATAGTGTCCTCTGTATTTGCATTGAACGTAATAAACCGCAGGTGTGCATGCTTGTTGTCATATACTCGATCAGGTCTCCGGCTTCCATGCTGGAGAGGGCTATGCTGGAATGGTATAATTTCAGAAAGGATGAATAGAGTGGGAGGCATGAACGATGAGTGAGGAGCTTTTGGAGCAGCTGGAAGAGTGGCATGAAGAGGACGAGTTTGAAGAAATCGTAGATGCGATTTCGGAGATCCCGGAGGAAGAGCGGGATTATGCGCTGATCAGCCATTTGGGCCGAGCGCTGAACAATCTCGAACGTTACGAAGAGGCGGTTGAGCAATTTCTGTCCATTCAGGAAGAGGGCAAGGACGATCCCTTATGGCATTACCGCATTGGCCTTGCTTATTACTATTTGGAGCGGTATGAAGATGCTCGGAGAGCGTTTGAAGTGGCCGATCACCTGGATCCTGGCGATGAGGATACGCTGGAGTTTCTGGAATGGATTCGGAACAAAACGGCTTCGAAACCTGTTAAGGAGCCCACTGCGGTGTCTTATACGGACCCGGATGTGCTGAATTTCTGGGATGATGGCGCGCTTGAGGCAGATCAATACGTGTCGGCTCCGCCTACGGATGAATTGATTGAATCCGTGGAGGAAGCACTGGTCTTCAAGCTTCCCGCATCTTATATTCAAGCAATGAAATTACATAATGGCGGGATTCCCCGGAACCGGAGGTTCCCTATCGGAGATGAAGCGCAGGATTATATTGAAATCACAGGTATTTTGGGCATTGGACGAGAGAAGAAAAAATCATTGTGCGGAAGCCTGGGCAGCCGCTATATGATCGAACATGGCGGATACCCGGAGATTGGTGTGGTCATTTGTGATTGTCCTTCCCAGTCTGAGGTCGTGATGCTGGACTACCGTTCATCCGGGAATGACGGTGAGCCCGAAGTCATCCATGTGGACAAGGCCAATGATTACAAAACAACTCGCCTTGCCGCCAATTTCGATGCTTTCGTTGGCGGCTTGGAACAATAACATCAGCATAAAATGAATTAAGCATCTCCTGGATGGGGGATGTTTTTTCTTTGGATATGTAAAGATGGGGTTTATATTAGTTCTCCCGATGATCCATGTATGTTTAGAACACTTTGGATGATGCAATATTTTTCGTATCCTAAAATATTCCAACCTATGCTAAAATGGATACAAAAAAGAAAGTTAGGGAGGCATTTAATTGATAGGGCGCAGTGGAAATCCGACACTAAACGAAGAAACATTTGAGAAGAGTGGGTATTACAACGGCCAGGAAACGATGACGATTGGCGGAACGGTGAACAAATCGTTCATGCTGCTCGCGCTGCTGATCGGGGCAGCGGTCATTTCATGGGCTATGTACTTTAACGGGTATGATGTATTCCCGTTCATGCTCGGGGGAGCCATTGGCGGCTTTGTTCTGGCGCTGATCATCAGCTTTGTGCCGAAGGCAGCCCCTTACTTGGCACCGATCTATGCGATTGTGGAGGGATTTTTCCTCGGGGCATTATCCGCTCATTATGAATATCTGTATTACGGAATTACATTACAAGCGGCTTTACTGACAATGTGCATATTCCTCGGTATGCTGCTCGCTTATAAAACAGGTCTGATCCGGGCAACCGCAGGCTTCAAAAAGGGTATAATTGCAGCAACCATCGGCGTTGCGCTTGTATATCTGTTTAGCTTCGTTCTGGGCATGTTCGGTGTGGCGGTGCCTTACTTGCACGACAGCACTCCGATCGGCATCGGAATTTCGGTTGTCATCATCATTATTGCAGCCCTTAACTTCATACTCGATTTTAACTTTATCGAAGAGGGAGCGCAGCAAGGTGCACCCAAATATATGGAATGGTACGGCTCTTTCGGTTTGTTGGTTACGCTCGTATGGTTGTATATCGAAATTATCCGGTTGCTGGCGAAGCTGGCGAATCGGGATTAATATCTGGATCGGTACGGTCAAAATCGCTGTCGAGGCATTCTCGACAGCGATTTTTTTTAAGATATCAGAAAGTATATGGCCTTTGAACCAGCAGAATAATAAATTTCCTTCAGTAAACCCTACAAAGAGCGACTTGTGTTTAAATAATAAGTAGATACTGTCAACATCATACTGCATGAAGAAGGAGATCCCATGACCAATAAGAAAGCCATGATCGATATAGGTTGGAATTTGGATAACAGTTATGCCAAGCTGCCGGAGTCCTTTTTTACCAAACAAGATCCCACGCCCGTGCGCTCACCGGAGCTGGTAATCCTTAATGAGACGTTGGCGGCATCCCTGGGCTTAAACGCCGAGGGGCTGAAGAGCCCAGAGGGTGCAGCGATCCTCGCGGGCAACGAGATACCTGAGGGGGCATCGCCGCTCGCACAGGCTTATGCCGGGCACCAATTCGGTTATTTTACGATGCTGGGCGACGGCCGTGCGATCCTGTTGGGTGAACAAATCACGCCGCAGGATGAGCGTATGGATATTCAGCTTAAAGGCTCGGGCCGAACCCCATACTCCCGTGGAGGAGATGGTCGGGCGGCTCTGGGTCCGATGCTGCGCGAATATATCATCAGCGAAGCCATGCATGCGCTGGGGATTCCGACTACCCGCAGCCTGGCGGTGGTGTCCACCGGACAGCCTGTTACTCGTGAGAGGGATCTGCCGGGTGCGGTTCTGACCCGCGTCGCCTCGAGTCATGTGAGAGTGGGCACGTTTCAATACGTAAGGGGAGCGGGTACAACCGAGGATCTGCAGATTCTGGCGGACTACACCCTGCGGCGGCATTACCCGGAGGCTGACGTTGGTGGCGGTGCCAACCGTTATCTGATCCTGCTTCGGGAGGTCATCAAGCGTCAGGCCGCTCTAATCGCCAAGTGGCAGCTCGTCGGATTTATCCATGGGGTGATGAACACCGATAATATGACCCTCAGCGGCGAAACGATTGATTATGGCCCTTGTGCCTTCATGGATACCTTTGACCCGAATACGGTATTCAGCAGCATCGATTCACAAGGCCGCTATGCCTATGTGAACCAGCCGTATATTGCGGCTTGGAATCTCGCAAGATTGGCAGAATCCCTGCTGCCACTGCTGCATGAAGAAGAGGAACAGGCGGTCAAGCTGGCCGAAGGTGCGATTGGGAGCTTTACCGATCTGTATCACGAGCAGTGGCTTGCAGGCATGAGAGCCAAGCTTGGGATCTTCCATGAAGAGGAGGATGACGAATCCCTGATCGAGGATCTCCTCAAGATGATGAAAAATCATCAGGCGGATTATACCAATACCTTCCGCGCGTTAACGTTTGACAAGCTGGAGGATACGCCTCTAAACGGCACATCCGAATTGGCTTCCTGGTATGAGCGCTGGCAGGCGAGACTTGGCAGCCAGCAGGAATCGAAGGAGCAATCCCATCAATTAATGCGCAGCAGCAATCCTGCGGTCATTCCCCGGAACCATCGGGTGGAGGAAGCGCTGGAAGCAGCGGAGCAGGAGGGGGACTACAGCGTGATGGAGCAGCTGCTTCATGCGCTGTCCGATCCATATGCGCATTCGCCGGAACAAGCAGAATATGCTATCGTGCCTGAGCTGTCGCGTCCTTACCGAACCTTCTGCGGCACGTAAGAATAGCGGAAAGTACCAATAACGAGCATGAATCGGGTGCTATCACAAAAGCCCTTGGACTGGTGTCCAAGGGCTATTCATCGTATGGCTATTTTATTCGAGACCTTATTCAACATCATAGCAGAGACGAAAGAAACAGTCTATATTTTTGCCCGGAAATGCCATAGAGTGGGGGAGCCGGCAAAAACAATGAAATGGAGCGGGGTTTCATGAGTTGGACTTGTCACCTCGATGAAAGAGATGTCAGGGAGTATGTCGGAAAGGTTTTGGGTACCGGTTATGTTGTGGCGGATGTCACGAAGATGCATGGCGGGGCGCAAAAGGTTGTCTATAAAATCCAGTGTCAAAATGGATTCTCCTGCGTGTTGTATGTGTGGGACTTGACGAAGAATTACTTTCAGGAAGAAATAGGGGACGAAAGTGAGCATGAGCGATCCTTTGGCGGGCATGCGTTCGAAATCAATAACAGATGGCACCTTAACTCTGCTGCATGGGTTTAAGAAATGGCGGTAAACTCGTAAACTCCTGCCTATAAATCCGTTCTACCATGCCAAGCACCTCCGTACCTTGGCTCGAGAACTTCAAAGGCGTTACTTTCCCCTTGTTGAGAAAGACTCCCGTCGAATGTGGGGAACTCCCTAGCGCTGCTTCATATAGACGTGAAGCTCCTTCACTGGGATGAGAGAAGAACAGGTGGCGGATCGGGATCATAAATTTTGGCATCCCGGCGTTATTGGTGATGGTTGTTTTATTTGCTCCCGGACAGACACTCCGGATCATAATGCCATCCTTCTGTATGGAATTGGCGATCTCCTGAGTCCACAACGATAGCGCTAATTTACTCGCAGCGTAAGGTCCAACCAGCTTTTTGAACACGGTAGGGGAAGCCAACGTATGGTAATCGAACTGTTTGAGATACAGCAGCGCATTGGAAGACGTATTGATTACCGTCTTAAAGCTTCCCTTCCCAAGAAGCTCTTTCAGTTCCATTAAGATGATATAAGGGACTACGGAGTTTACTTCAAAATGCATTTCGCGCCCTTGTTTGGAGAAGGATAATTCACCAAAGGAGACACCTGCGTTATTAAACAGCAGGTCGATATGGTCCTCGTGTTTCTTGATCTGATTCAGCGAGGCTTGGAGATCCGTGAAATCCGACAAATCGGCCGTGTATATTCTCAGCTGCTGTGATCTAAGGCTATCTTGCACAAGGGAATCACTGGATGGAAAGGCGGAACGGATCAAGGCGATGACGTGCCAGCCTTCGGATAACAATCGCTTGGTTAGCTCCAAGCCAATGCCGGAGCTTGCGCCCGTGATCAAGGCGACTCGATTATTTCTTTTATGTTTCATGTGTCATTCTCCTATACTTAAAATTCTTCGCTGGTTGCCATATCGGGATTAAGCAGGGACTGATTATGGTTTAACTTGTCATCGATGAACCGCAGAATGCGCTGCAGGTCCGAAATCTGATCGGTAATTTTCAGACGATAGTCCCGAAGCATGGCATTAAGTTCCGGAACGGATTGAATATTTTCCTTAAAGGGAAGATGCACATATGCTTTCATATCCTCCAGTGACATTCCTGTCTTCTTTAGGCATGTGATGAGTTCCATAATTTCGGCATCCTTTATGTGATATACACGATGGCCATTATCTTTCCTTTCGGGAGGAGGAAGGAGTCCGATCTTCTCGTAATGGCGAATGGCATCCTCAGTCAAGCCGGTTCGTTTAGATACTTGTTTGATGGAAAATGTGTCTCCCATGTTGGCACCTCTTTCTGCAGCAGCGCTTGGTTTGCCCTATTATCGTACAACTTGGTGTTAACACCAAGTCAATATCGATTTTATTCACAATCATGTACGTCTCTGTGCCCTTTGATGAACTGGATCATAAAGTATTGCCGGATCAATCTTTTGGAAACACTTATATAAACACTAAAGACTAGCTGCTTCTAGAAAGGGAGAAAGAAATGCAAGCCTATGTATTGCCTGTTTTCATTGCGCTCTCCATATGTTTTTTACTAGCATCCTTTCTGACGCTCCCTTGGGTCGTTTATCAGTATCGTAAGCATGGATACTTTAGCTTTTGGAGAACATTACTTATCTTAAGTTTTATCTTTTATGGATTAAGTGCTTTCTTCTTAGTGATTTTTCCACTCCCCAGCGCTCGGAATAATTGCGCTTCAATGGATCCCGACACGATATTCACTCAATATCGTCCTTTTCAATTTATACGGGATATTCAACGGGAAAGCGGATTTCATTGGACGGCCCCTTCGAGTTATATCCATTTGTTAACAACGCGGGCCTTTTATCAAATGTTTTTTAATGTTTTGCTTTTGTTTCCTTTAGGTGTGTTTCTGAGGTATTTTTTCAAGGGGAAAGCAAAATGGTTTCATGCTGCTCTTATTGGCTTTGGGGTTTCGCTTTTCTTTGAAATAACCCAACGAACCGCTTTGTTTGGCTTTTATGAATGCCCCTACCGTATATTTGATGTAGATGATTTGTTGACGAATACGGTTGGGACTTTACTTGGCTTTATACTCGCCCCCATGTTTTTGGTGTTAATACCATCGCGGGAAACCCTTAGTGAGCAAAGCCACTTCTTTCACAACCAGAGAAAAGCAACCTTTGGTGCCCAGCTCATGGAGGTTCTTCTAAATATTATGATTGCCAGAGTGATAACCGGCTTTATATTCGGGTTGCTGAAGAGTCCAGGATTACTTGTTGACGAGATCATCTTTGCCATTGTTTTCTTTGTGTTAATGGTTGTTATCCCTGTGATTTGGAAAGGAAATACGGTGGGTTCTAAGATCGTTCGCATGAGATTACTTCCGGAAAAGGGGAATTGGATAGGAAGTTTGAGCCGACGTTACGCCATTGTCTATTTGCCTTTATTGTGTTCAGCCTTATCGGAGATATTTTCCAATCATATGGGTGAAGATCTTCTAGCCAACCTTTTTACAATTGGGGTGGTTTTCCTTACAGGTCTGTTATGGTTCTTCATCCTATCCCATATCGTGATTAGATGGTTCAAAAAGGACAAGGTTCTATACTTTAATCGATACAGTCACATAGAGGCAGTTAGAATCACGGGTGAAAAGTGATCAGGCAAGATCTTTAAACGTCCCACCAGGCTCTCACGGGAGTCTGACAGAAAATATATAAAAAAGCCGATGATCCGCATTCGACTGCGATAATCATCGGCTTTTTGCGACAGGGGCGTGTTGACGCTAGGCGCATACCCCAGTAAAGATGCCGTTAAGGAGATAACTTTAGAAAAGGTACTGAATGTTACCGCTTGTCGTCTTGCTGCCTCTCATTTAAATGCTCCGTCAGATACTTCACGATGCCATCCTCCGCATCCTGGGAGTATTGCCAGACCATCGCTCCTCCAAGATTGTTACTCTGAATGTACGCCACTTTCTCCTTCAAGGCTTCTGTATCCTCGTAACTGATGAAGGTACTTCCGTCATAGAGGTAGGCGGCCTTCGCCTTGTTGTCGTAATAACGCGTGAAGCCGTTTTTGTTCAGGTAGGCTTTCTCGATCTGCTTATAATTGAGGTCCACCTTGTCGATGTCGATGGGCGTACCGGGAGCGAAGAGTCCGTCTTTAGTACCCTTGGCCTCTTTCACGTTTTTCCAGCCGTACGAATAAGCAGGGACGCCGAGCAGCAGCTTCTGGCTGTCGATATCATGGTCCAGGTACATCGAGATAATTCCATCAATGGAGTGCTTGGATTTCCCCTGGCTGTCCACATACAGATTGGAGTTGAAGCCGGTGGTGTCGGACCACTTGCCTGTCAGGTCGTAGGTCATGACGTTGATGTAATCCACGTATTTCTCCACTTTTTTGACCTCGACGTTTTGGAAATACCAGTCCTGGGTTCCGGAGGCGAAGGTCAGCAGATATTTCTTGTTCTTGTGAGGCAGCTTGTACAGCTTCTCGCGCAGCTCCTTCATCAGATTGGTGAAATTCTTCGTATCCTCCGGGCGCGCTTTCTGCGTATTCCAGGCATGGAACGCCGGATACTCCCAGTCGATATCCACGCCGTCCAGATCAAGCTCCTTGACCAGGTTGATGATGCTCTCGGTGAAGAGGTACCGGTTGCCGTCCAGCGAAGCGTCGGAGAAGCCGTCTGCGCCGTAACCACCTATAGCCAGGACCATTTGGGTCTTCGGATTCGCCGCTTTCAACTGCTTGATGTTTTCTTTGATCTGGTTGTTGGTTGTGCTGTCTTCATGGAAATAGAGATCCGTTCCCTTAATCTTGGCAAAAGCGATAAACGCGATGTCCACGCCTTTCTCCGATAACTTGATGTTTCGGTAATCCTGCCAGGCCTCCACGTAGACTGCCGTGATTTTCCGGTCCTCCGCCGCGGAGATCTGATAAAAATAGAGACCCATGCCGGCAAGCAGCACCACAATGAATATTTTTGTATATATCGTTATTCTCATCGTCCTTTAACCTCGCCCGCCAAATAGAATGTAGGTTGCCGTCTTGCTTAGGTTCAGCACCTTGACGGTGATGTAGCTGATGGCGAAGATGATGGAGATATTCACGATCAGACTGAGGGAGGCTTCCAGGAATGTGGCTTCAACCTCGGTTCGGCCGGATAACATCATCTCGACCAGCAGGTGAATCAGATAGATGCTGAAACTCGCCCGGGAGACCGAGCTGATCAATTTCTGGATTTTATGGTTCACTTGATCGCTGATTCGGGCCTCCTTCTCCTTAAAGAAGATAAACAACCCGACAGCCATGAAGAACGTGGTGATCGAATAGTTGCCGTAGAACATCTCATCCAGGACACCGCTGCGCAGCGAGACGAAATAGGTGGCCACCGGCGTGATAAAAAACGAGATGATGCCCACATTGTATAGGATGTTTTTGGCTTTGAGCGGCAGTTCGAAATGAAAGAGATAGTACCCCAATATAAAATAGCCGAGGAAGCCCATGAAGAACGGGATGTTCATGATCGGAATGTTGATGTATTGATCCGTTGCACGGAATACGGCATCCGAGATGAAGCGATAGGCGATACTGACGATGAACCAGAGGAGCAGATAATACCGGAGATCCTTCTCGCTGCAGGATTTGATAAATTTGCTCATCAGCGGCACCGTCATGTAGATGGCGATAATGGCGTACAGGAACCACAGATGCACATAATTCCGGTCGGTCAGCAGCCGATACCCGAAGTCAACAACGAACTCATAGGCATTCAGCTTGCTTCGCATCAAATAGTATTGATTATACAAGCCATAGATGAGCGACCAGGTCAGAAGGGGAATAAGCAGCGGTACGACGCGCTTTGCATAGAACTCCCGGTAGGATGTGATCTTCGTGCGCAGGATCATCGCTCCGCTGATCATGAAGAAAACCGGCACGGCGAAGCGGGATATGGAGTTGAACCCGTTGCTGATCCACCAGGAGGAGGAATGGAAATCATTCGTGCTGGTCAGCACCTCCGCTGTGTAGTGCAGGATGATGACGGCAACAATGGATAGAATTCTTAGGATATCGACATAAATAATTCTTTTATTGGGAACCATGCTGTTTCAGGCAGCCTCCTTCACCTTAAGTTAATTCGATCCTGCGGCGATGTTCTGGCTGATGGCGGCCACGCCTTTGCGCTCCACGAAGCCCCAGCCTTCATCATTGTCAAAATATTTGAATGTCCCCGCAATGTTAATGTACAGCAGCAAATTTCGGTAGGTTAACAGCTCCGCTTGGCTGAACAAGAACATCTTCATATAATCGGAAAATGTATACGTACTGCCATATTTACGGCATAAGTACAGGGCGATCATGATCTGTGCCGCATTCAGCAGCACGCTCATCAGCAGAAAGAGGATGGCATGCAGGAGGTTTCCGCCAACGATCAGGGTCTGCCCCAGATAAAAAATCGTAGTAAACGCGGAAAGTGTCCCCAGCATAAACCCGTCAATCGCGAAGAACAGGCTCACGCTGACGCTGAATTTTCGGGACAGCCTGGACCAGTAGATGAGGATGCAGTCAATAAAGGCCTTTTGCCAGCGGATGCGCTGCTTATAGAAGTTGGATAGATTCTCCGGACATTCGGTATAGCATACCGCTTCGGGAGCGTAGACGAGTTTTTTCTTCAACTGATTGGCTTTGATGTACTCGTGGATTTTCAGCGTAATGTCGATATCCTCCCCGACCGTGCTGCGGAAGCCGTCAACATGAACGAGAACGTCTTTATAGAAGGCGCCAAACGCGCCTGATATCACCACGATGGAATTAAAATACGATTGCGTGAGTTTACGGACGTAGAAGCCGTGCGTATAATTGATGATCTGGCTCTTGATGAGCCCTCTTCCGCGAAACTTCTCAACGATGGCCCCGTTCTTGTCCCGCGCGGCGCCCTGTACAATTTTGACGGTACCGCCCAGCGCAATAATGTCGTCATCATGAAAATATTGATTCACATACTTGAGCGAGTCGGCTTCCAGCATGCTGTCCGCATCTAGCGTGATGACGATATCGGAGGCGGCATGATCGATCCCGGCATTCAGCGAATCCGCTTTTCCGCCATTTATCTTGTCGATAACGTAAATATGGCGGTATCGATTCGAGCGATAGAATCCTTTTATCGGCTTGTAGTTCAGCTTGTTGTCGGCCGATCTGTTGCCCGGCTCCAAATCCAGGAGCTCGTCTAGGGCGGATAAGGTTCCGTCCTTGGAGCCGTCGTTGATGATCATGATCTCATAGTTGCTGTAGCGCAAGCCCGCCATGGCATCGATGCAATTTCGAATCGTCAGCTCCTCATTGTAAGCGGGGACGAGCACAGAGATTGATTTTTCGACGAGATCCGGATTTAGCTGCTTCACCTTGCTGCACAGCAGCGGGATGAAGGTATACAGGGTTTGAAACACGAGAAATACGCCGGCTAATCCATAAAAAAAGTACTGCAAACTCCTCACTCCTCTCTTCTCTGACTCTCTTTGTGATGAAGACCAGTATGGTGCGCCTACTCTATTGGACTCGGGTAGGTATGCGCTCTCTATAGCCATCAATGTCAAGGGATAAAATTCAGGTATAAAGGGGTAATATCATCCATTTAAAACCTTTAGTTCCATATAAACCCATATGACATTCTATGTAATAAACTATCGTAATGGACTCCTAATTGTAAAACCGCTCTATAGAGCAAGAAAACGAATACATAGATGCTTTTCGAGGGCAGTCTCTGTTTTGGTTCCACTTTCTATATTTTAGGCGGCTAAAGCGATTTGGCAGGGGGTGTCCATGGATTCTGGAACAAGGATTCAGGGGTATTCGCACTAATAGGATTTCATGCATTGTAAAAAGCCATAACCAAGTTGAGCCTAGCTCGCCTGGTTATGGCTTCTAAAGGTTATATCGCCCCGTGCTGTACCTAAGGAATTGTCTGGCACTTCTACATAAAGTCGTAAAAGTAACGGATGAAATGAAAAAAGATCGGTGAGGTATAGGTCAGGCTGTCGACCCGGCTCAGATAGCTTTTCTTCAAGGCATCGAACCGTCCGTCATCCCCGATTAACAAATCGCGCTTCAGCACCGAAACCGTCAAGCTGCCGAAGAAGCCGCCGAGGCTGATCAGCATGCCGGACAGAAGGCCAAATGTCGGGCTGAGCGGCGTCAGATAGGGATAGATGAGATAGGAGCTCGCGGTGGTTACGATAAACGCGCAGGCAAAGCCTTCCCAAGTCAGATTGGGGTTCGAGGTGGGCACGATTCTTCGTTTGCCAAAATAGAGGGAGGCGATCGTGTGCACCACATCGTTCAGCTGCGTTAAGACAACGAGAAACAGCACCAGCCCTGCTCCATACTGGGGCGTGGCAAATTGGAAATAGGCCAGGTGGCTGAGCCCGAACACCATGAGCATGAGACCCCATTGGGTGGAGCTGACGCTGCGCATAAAGCCGACGGTGCCTTTGTTAATCAACCGCGGAAGCGGCAGCACCAGGAATACATAAATCGGAATAAACACGATAAACATCCCGTACCACTCGATGTAGATCCAATAGAATTGGACCGGTATGGTTAAATACGCCCATAGAAACAAACGGCGATCGGCTTTTCGCGTTTTGATCATCGAGAAATATTCTTTAAGCGTAAAGAAGGTTAACACCATAAGGGATAGCAGGGAAACCACGGGATTCAGAAGCGTGGCCAAGCAGAAGATGACCAGCATGCCCCACCAGGTTTTGATGCGAAATCCGACTTCGGTATAGTCGATATTCGGCTGCGTCTTGCTCATCACATAATAGAGCAGCTGGATGACCGACAAGACGGAGAATATTAGAATTAAGGTTAGAAGCGAGCTGTCCATATGCCTATCATCACCAACTTATCACGGGTATCATTCTTGTTCTACTAAAAGAATCATATGTTATTATGAAGGAATAATTCAATACGGATAAGGGGAAATTTCGTAAATGGTAGAGGATCAATCGGTCTTTATATTGCTTACCAATACCGGAACGCTCTTTACGAAAGTCATTCAGGGCTACACGAGGGCGCCTTACAACCATGCTTCGATCTCCTTTAATCGGGAGCTGTCGGAGTTATATAGCTTCGGGAGAAAGAATCCGAACAATCCTCTGAACGGCGGGTTCGTGAAGGAGGATTTGAAGACGGGAACGTTCAGTAAATATCCCAACACGACGTGTGTCATCTATGAGCTTCAGGTATCGGAACGCGACATTGCGAAAATGAAGCGGGTTCTGCAGGCTTTTATCCGAAAGGACAAAAAGTATTTTTATAATATATTGGGCGTCCTGGGCATCGCGCTAAAAGAACCGATCGAATTCAGCAACTCCTACTTCTGTTCGCAATTCGTGGCGGAGATTCTGCAGCGGTCCGGAGTCAGGCTATGGGATAAGCTGCCGGCCTTGGTGACGCCGGACGATTTTCGCCAAAGCGAGCGCCTGCAACTGGTCTATGAAGGGAAACTGAGCGAGTATGAGCCTTAGATACAATCCCGGATAACCCCGGTTTGCCTGCTCAGGCGAATGCGGGGTTATCTGTATATTGCAAATGCTCGCACGAGAGTTTCGCCGATCCGGTTAGGCGTTAGGCAATTAATGCTGGCTAATAGGTGAATGTTGCTATAAAATGGAATTAAAATGAAATAGGGTTTCATCTAGTGAGACAATAATGTCATTGTCTGGATTTCGCTTATATCTTGGATGGGAGCGTGGTTAGGATGAACAGCAAGGAACGGTTTTCGAATCGCGTCGATTCGTATACGAAGTATCGCCCGAGTTATCCGCAAGAGGTCATGGATTATTTGTATGATACGGTAGGATTGGACGGCGAGATTGCTGACATTGGCGCCGGGACGGGGATCTTCTCGAAGCTGCTGCTGAAACGGGGAAGTCGCGTGACCGCTGTGGAGCCGAATCAGGCGATGAGGGAAGCTGCCGAGTCGGACCTTGAAGGCGAGCCCGGCTTTCGAATGGTCTCGGGTTCAGCCGAAGAGACGGGACTGCCTGATCAATCAGTGGATCATATCGTGAGCGCCCAGGCCTTTCATTGGTTTGACCGTGATGCCGCCCAACCGGAGTTCCGGCGGATCCTGAGACCGGGCGGAAGGGTTGCCTTGATATGGAATTCCAGGCTCACGCAGGGAACGCCGTTCCTGGAAGCGTATGAGCAGCTGCTCCTTACCTATGGCACCGATTATAAAGAAGTGGATCAGAAGAACATTTCGCGTGAAACGCTGGCTGCTTTTTTCCGGGGAGGGGACATGAGAGAGGCGAAGTTCTTCAATCGGCAGACATTTGATTATGAAGGATTATGCGGCCGTTTGCAGTCGTCCTCTTACGCTCCGCTGCCGGGGCATCCGAACTACGATCCAATGATGAACGAACTGCGCACGATATATGAACGGAATGAGCAGGCTGGCTGCGTGTTTTTTGATTATGAGACGGAGGTGTACTGGGGAGAGGTGTAATAGTCCTCTGGCTCGGTTTCGCTGTTTGCAGAATAATAGAGCACCGGCTTTAATAATGGACGGGAGGTACAGCAGCATGAACAAGACAGACCGGATGCTGGCTATCGTGCTTGAGCTGCAGCAGCGAAAGGTTGTTCGGGCTGAAGATTTGGCATCCATATTCGAGACGAGTGTCCGGACCATCTACCGGGATATTCAGGCCCTTAGCGAATCGGGCGTACCTGTGATGGGAGCTCCCGGGCAAGGATACTCATTAATGGAGGGGTATTTTCTGCCACCGGTCATGTTCACGGTGGAGGAGGCTGTGACGCTGCTCATTGGAACGGATTTCGTCGAACAACGCTTTGACCCGGAATATGGTCTGAAGGCTCGGACTTCGAGCAAGAAGATAGAGTCCATTCTGCCGGAGCCTGTCCGCGCAGATGCTTGGCGGGTTCGGAAGACCATGCGGCTGCTCTCACCCGGCAACAGGGTAAGTTTAGGAGAAGAGAAGGATTATGTTGAAATCGTTCGGCGAGCCATCCTGCAGGAGCGGAAGGTCGAATTCCATTATGTGAAGAAGATGCCCGATTCTAACGGCAACAGGAAGAGTTTTCGCTCGGCAGCTCCTTATGGTCTGGCATTTCTCCAAGGCGCATGGACACTAATCGCATGGTGTGATCTGCGGCAGGGAATCCGCCATTTTAGGCTATCCCGCATGAAGGAATTGAAGGTCCTTGAGGAGCGTTTTGAGATGCCGCCGAATTTTGACTTGGAAGACTATCGACCTTCGGATGACCGTAACCTGCGGGTGCGGATTCTGGCAAATCCCGATATTGCGGATCGAGTTAAGGAATCCGGCAACTATTACATGGAGACATTAGAAGAATGCGAGGACGGATTGCTTGTGAGCTTTCGCGTTCGCCGGCTGGAGGAGATCATGCAGTGGGTGCTCGGCTGGGGATCGAATGTCGCCGTCCTTGAGCCGGAATCCTTCCGTGACCGGATCCGCGATGAAGCGGAAAAGATGTTAAAACGCTACTGACATGACGTTGTCAGTAGCGTTTTTGTATATTCGGTACAAAGACGATTTAAAGGAGTGGTTGATATTGAATACAACGGAAGCATTGCAGCAATTTGAAGTGACGGTGCAGGTCTATCTGCAGGAGCTGGATGGCTTCAGCATGGAGGAATTAAAGTACAGACAGGCAGAGGACGAGTGGTCGATCGGGCAAATGTACCAGCACTTGATTCAATCCGCGTTATACATGCATCTGCGAAATATTGAGTTATGTTTAAACCCGATTGGGGATGGACTTGCCTCTCCAGCGGGAAAAACGACAGAAGGTATGGCGATATTCGAACAGGGCAGTTTCCCGCCTATCCGTATTCAGGTTCCGCCGTCTCCCCAATATACACCGGAGCAGCCAGCAACCAAAGAGCAGTTGATTCAAGGCGTGGTAACCGTCATCCAACGAATGAGACAAACTGAGCCGATGCTAGCTGAGGCATCCCTGCAGCATACCGTCCCCCACCCGAGGTTTGGAGGATTGCATGCACAAGAGTGGTTTTTGCTTATCGAGATGCACTATCGGCATCATCTCCGGCAGCTGGACCGATTGAAACAGACTTTAGAGCAGCAGCGTGGATGATGGGAAGTCAGGAGGTGGTTACACGATTAGGAGATCGAACCCGTTATTGGATTGGAGTAGTATCCGAATCGCATGTGAAATTGGGGATGGAAGGGGGATTTGCCCAGCTATGTCACGGTAAATCGGCTCCACTGCGGCGTATGCGCAAAGGAGATTGGCTGATCTATTATTCTCCGCGCACCGAGATGAAGTCTGGGGAGGCGCTTCAAGCATTCACCGCAGTCGGCCAGGTTGTGAATGATCAAGTCTATGAGTATCCAATGACGGCATCATTCGTCCCCTACCGCCGGGATATCCGGTATGTTCCAGCTCAGCAAGTGAAAATAGCCTGCCTATTGGACCAGCTTAGCTTTACGCGAGGGAATCGAAATTGGGGGTATGCCTTTCGTTATGGGCATTTCGAGATCAAACGAGAGGATTTTCTGATGATTGCGGCGGCAATGTTGGGCGGTCGAACATGATACAAAAAAGAACGATAAAATCGCTTTGACCGTTCTTCATCATCCCTATTTTTAAGCAACTCGGTTTAAAAACGACTTGCCCCGGGTACTGGTACTACGAGTGCATCAATGAGTAGAAAGGAGCGGAAGACCGTGGAGGTACATGTCAGATCCTTTTTCGTGAAAGACGATGGAGAGGTTCCCAATAATCCCGATCTGCCGGTCATTGTATACAATGGGGTGTTCGCGGATGACCCGAGCGGCTTGGAGGCTGCCTTCAACCGGCACCACTGGAGCGGAAGCTGGGCAGGCGGCGTATACGATTACCATCATTATCACAGCAACACGCACGAAGTCCTGGGTGTGCGGTCCGGAAGTGCGACCGTCCTGGTGGGCGGCGATGCGGGAGAACGGCTGGAGCTTGCCACAGGCGATGTGATTGTCTTGCCGGCAGGCACTGCACATATGAAGCTCACCAGCACCCCTGATTTTGAAGTGATTGGTGCCTATCCCGAAGGGAATACGCCGAATATGAGGGAGCGGAACCCGACGGATCGGGCGCAGGCGATCAATGAAATCCGAAGCATGCCTGTTCCGGATATGGATCCTGTTTTTGGAGCGGAAGGGCCACTGCTGCATAAATGGGTGAAATAAAAGAATAGGGAAAAGAGGAAGAGGCTTGCACACGTCTGTTTGCAGACAGCATGTGTTGCCTCTTTTTACGGTGCAGATTTATTCGGAGCGACTACTGAAGAAGAAGGGTAACCGACAATACAAGCATGAGCAGGGCATTCAGGGCCATGAAGGGTTTATGCCTGGCCCGAATCAGATGGGCATGAATGGCTCCCACCATTAGAACCGCAAATAGAGAAGCAGCGTAGATCTTGTTCTCTGGAATCCAGAATGCTGATATCATCAAGACAATCCCCGCTGACTCCAGACCGGCAACAACGAACATCCCCCAGAGGGGGTATCGGTATTCGCTCCATTGCTGCACCATCGAGCGGGTGCGGAGAAATTTGAACGACGCGGAAAGTACAAACATACCGATCAAGATGCATTGAAATAAAATTACCCAAAGTGGTTCCATGTGATCCTCACTCCTTTGTTTTCTGGCGGCTTAACCTGTCGAGGATTAGTTTACACGCCACAAAACATCGGAGTATGTAGTCCAGAATACATAGCGAAAGGGAGAAACATGGCATGGAGATGATTAAATATCTATCACGGCTGGATCTGTTTCATGGACTTAGCGAAGAAGAGCTGCTGCAATTGAACCATGTGACGCCACTTGAAATCCGTAACAAAGGAACCGTGGTGGCCTCTCCTCATATGGTGCCGAAGGTACTGTACATCGTAAAATCCGGAAAGGTGCGGCTCTATAAGCTGACGGCAGGAGGGAAGGAGCTGACGCTTGATATTTTGGGCGCGGGGCATCTGTTTGGGGAAATGACATCCTTTCATACGGGATCTGCCATGTTTGCCGTCACGATGGAAGACTCCGTCATTTGTGAAATCGAGAGCCGTCAATTCCGAAGGTTGATCAGCGAACAGCCGGATCTGGCATTCAAGTACATTGAACTCGTAACTGGCAGGCTCAAAGAAATGGAAGAATTGCTGGAGTATATGGCTTACGGGAGCGTGCGACAACGTCTGCTATTCTTGCTGCACAAGCTGGCGGCCAAATTCTCACCGGATTTGGAGGCTGCATTAGCGGTGTGCAAATAACCAACTTGCTGCTGGTCAACCCCTTTTTGGAAATTGTAATGGCAACCGTGCCCATGCTATCGTAAAGGTTAGAAGGTCAAGTTTCAGGTCTTCTCATTATTGCTAGCGGAGGTGCAGTTTATGAAAGCGTTGTTTATTGGAGGAACCGGAACGATCAGCTCGGCGATTACGAAGCAGCTGCTGGAACAGGGATGCGAGTTATACCTGCTCAACCGAGGGAACCGAAACGACACATTGCCCGAGGGCGCACATATTTTGCAGGCCGATATTCATGACGAAGACCAAGTGGCGAAACTTATGGAGCCTCACGATTTTGATATTGTTGCCGACTTTATAGCATTCGAACCGGCCCATCTGGAGAGAGACTATCGTCTATTCAACGGAAAAACCAAGCAGTTTATATTTATCAGCTCCGCTTCCGCCTATCAGACGCCACTATCGGATTATCGCATTACGGAAGGCACGCCTTTATCCAATCCATACTGGGCCTATTCCAGGAATAAAATCGCTTGCGAAGACTATCTAATGAAGCAGTATCGGGAACATGGCTTCCCGGTAACCATCGTAAGGCCTAGCCATACGTATGATGAGCGGTCGATTCCACTCGGCGTGCACGGCAGCCAAGGAAGCTGGCAGGTTGTGAAGCGGATGCTGGAGAATAAACCGGTCATTATTCACGGGGATGGGACGTCTCTGTGGACGTTGACGCACAACAGCGATTTTGCAAAAGGATTCATCGGTCTGATGGGCAATATTCATGCCATCGGGGAGTCGGTGCATATTACCTCTGACGAGTCGCTCACCTGGAATCAGATCTACCAAATCATTGCGGATGCCCTGGGCGTACAGCTGAACGCGGTGCACGTGTCCTCGGAATTTTTGGATGCAACCAGCACGCAGGACTTTAGAGGTTCTTTGCTGGGGGACAAAGCGAATACCGTTGTGTTTGATAATGCCAAGCTCAAGCGGCTTGTCCCTGAATTCGTGGCAACCACCCGGGCGGATCAAGGAATCAGGCAAACGGTGAACTATATCCTATCCCATCCGGAGCATCAACGGGAAGATGAAGAGTTTGATGTGTGGTGTGACAAGGTTGTTTCGGCGTTGGAAAAGGCAAAGTCGATCATAACGGGGTAGGTGGGTTTTGGAGGAGAACGAATGGAATATATAAGAGAGGGCACCCGACCCGGGTGCCCTCTATGTTTACTTAGCTAACAACCTGAATGGATTACAACGGCAAATCACGTTTTCGAAATAACACGACGGCCAGGCCGAATGCGGTCAGGCCAATGGCGGCAAGCACAAGGGAGGTTACCACGAAATCCCCCGTTCCATTTACGATTTCCCCAGGCCGATATAAGGAGAAGAGGGTGAGGTTGCGCATCCAATCAATCTTATCGCTGAATTTACTGATCAAATCCAGACTGAAGAACCCGAATGTAATTAACCCGGAGATACTCCGTGCCTTCTTCTCGTCATTACACAGCGAGGACACAAGAAAACAAATGCTGGAGATGGCAAAAAAGAGCAGGAAAGCCGCTGCGTTCATCTGGATGAATCGGGCGGTATTGAATTCGTAGGAATCCCCCAGCAGCCAAGCGTATCCGGCGAATCCGGCAAGCGTCGTGACCGCCAGGATAAGGAAGAGCCCGCTCGTCATAACCATGGCTTGCGTGAGCGCCACTTTCCCTCTTGTCGTCGGAGCCGACAGCAAATAGCCCATCGAGCATTGATCGACCAATTTGGCCATTAGCTGGGTCGTCAGCTGAACGCAGACGATAGCCAGGATGAGCACCAGAATTAATCCGTAATATTCCCCGGAGATGAAAGCTTCCGCTGTACCGAAGCCATTAAGCCCGAAGGCTTTTCCGACGCCCTCCGGCATTGACGCGACCAGATCGTCGATGGCTCCTGTGTTCTTGGCGATGCTGGGATATAACCAGAACATCAGGAGAATATAAAAAGCGGACCCGAACGCGTAATTCATCAAGCTTTTCATATTTACTTTCAACATCTGTTTATATAAGGTGACATTCATTTCGATATCCCCTTCCGATCATAATAATTCATGAAAATATCCTCGAGGTTCTGGGTGAAGACATCGATGCTGCGCACAGGGTATTTGCCCGTCTCTTGGATAAACTGATCGTAATTGCCCTGGACGGCTACGCTCACCCGAGTGCCTTCATAAGACTCGATAAGCAGCCCTGAACTCTGAAAGGCCTCGGCATCGCTTGAATGCACGAAGTTGACCTCGAACAGCTTCCGCTGCATGGATTGCAGTTCGTGAATGTCCTTGACGGCAATGATGACCCCGTCCTTGATAATCGCGGCTCGGTCACAGGTTCTCTCGATTTCCTGAAAGCTGTGGGATGACATCAAGAATGTTGTGCCGCGGGCTTTCTCCTCAAGAACGATTTCAATAAACACCTTTTGCATCAGCGGATCGAGTCCCGAAGTGGGCTCATCCAGAATAATGACCTTCGGATCATGCATGAAGGCGGCGACGATCCCGACCTTTTGTTTCATTCCTTTGGACATTTTACGAATCGGGGTCTGCACATCGAATTGCAGGCGATCGATCAATTGATTCCGCTTGGACAAGTCCCGAATTCCCTGCATATCGGCCATGAAATCCAGAAAGGTCTTTCCAGTCATCCCTTCGATAAAGGAAATTTCACCTGGCAGGTAACCCACGTCCGATTGGAACTTTCCTTGTTCTCTCCAGGTATCCAGCCCATTTACCTTGACGTATCCCTGATCCGGCTTCATAAAACCCATGATGTGCCGGATGGTCGTTGATTTTCCGGCGCCATTCGGCCCTAAAAAACCAAAAACCTCGCCCGGCTCCACCGAAAACGATACATCGAAGATGCCCCTTCCGTTGGAAAATGTCTTCGTCAAATGTTGAACGGTTAACATACCGCCACCTCCGGAATAATTGAAGAAATGAAATATTATAGATCGGATATTTCATATGTTATAATATACCCAGCTTGTGGCATCGTCAATGATTTAATGAAATTAATTTATGTATAAATTTCATAAATTACATAATTAATCTTAGGAGTTAGGATGAAGGGAAATGAACGGTTTTGAGAAAAGAGCGAATCTGATCAAAGAGAAGATTATGAGAACCACCTTGGAACTGGTGCGCACCTCGGAGCTGAAGCGAATTCGGATTGCCGACATATCCAAGGCAGCCAAGGTGTCGCAGGTGACGATCTATAATTACTTCGGCAGCAAGGAGGAGCTGCTGCGCGAGGTTTTTCGCAACTATTTTGATAAGGCGATCCGGGATTTTGAGGAATATATGAGCGAAGGCCATTCCTTGAAGGAGAAGATCGAGCACATTATTTTTCTGGAGAAGGAATCCTACAGTGATTTCCCGCCAGGATTGATTAAAGAGTTGTTGATCGATGACGAAGAATTGGCCCGTTATATGAAGGAGCAGTACAGGAACAAAGCCATTCCGCTCACCATCCAGATTATTGAGGAGGGCAAGGCCAGCGGTGAGATTTCACCGGAGGTATCGACGGAACACGTCCTGGCTTTTATCCAGCTGTACATGAATCAATATGAATCGATTCTGGCTATGGCCCAGCAAAGTGATGATATGGACGGCTTCCTGGAGGGAATGGTTCATATGTTTTTTTACGGTGTCTGCGGAAAGGCTTAATCCTCGGTAACCGAAGTATTGGTATTGGCCAGTTACAGGCTTCTAATATAGGACGATTGCATAATCGACGGATTCGGGGCACGCGTCTTACATCTGGTGCTTGGTGCACAACATGCACAAATTAAGCAGGCCCACTTACCCGTCCCCATGATTCCATTATGTTACAATGATAGGATGGGATTGCCTCAAATTAGGAGTCTCCCGCATTACGTGAAGAAAGCAGGTGCAGCGTGGATATTATGCTGTTTGCGGTCATTATATTTGTGGCATCCATTCTTCAGACCAGCACCGGATTCGGGTTCTCTATCCTGGCTACGCCGTTTCTGCTGCTTTTGTTCCAACCCAACGAGGCTATTCAGATTAATTTGATTCTTTCTCTTGTCATCTCGGCTGCTCTAATTGCGAGGATACGCAAGGACATCGACTATGGCATCCTCAAACGATTGGTGATCGGAAGTGCGGCAGGACTCCCTCTCGGCATCGTTATTTTTTCGTTTATCGATATTCGTTATCTGAAGTTAGGCGTTAGTCTGATCATATTGGCATTAACCGTCATGCTGATGCTAACATTCAGAATCCGTCAGAGCCATGGCAGGGACCTGGCGGTAGGGGGACTCTCAGGCTCTCTAACGACCAGCATTGGAATGCCGGGTCCGCCCCTGCTGTTATATTTCTCGGGCACCGACACGCAGAAGGCAAAGCTCAGAGGGACGACACTGGCCTTCTATTTGTTTATCTATTCCTTGAGTTTGATCATTCAGGCGATCGTGGCGGGAACGAGCAAGACGGTCTGGGTATCGAGTGGAATTGCGCTTCCCTTGGTGTTCGTCGGGCTGTTGATCGGACAGCGGCTATTCATTGTCATTAACCAGAGAGTATTCCAGATATTCACCTATATCATTTTAATCTTTACGGGTGTGTATATGCTCATCGAGAGTCTGTAAAGAGACCAAAGACTGGAGCGACGACGGATTATTTCACGGTTGGTTCTAGCAGCGTCTCCGCGAGCAGAGGAAACAGGTTATCAAAAGCATGCGTATTTCCATCAAACACATACCCTCCCGGATAAGCGGGATCTTGGCCTCGGAATTGGATCATTCGATCATGCAGCTCCCGGGCCCAAGGGAGATCATTCGTTTTTGACGCCAGGATAATAGCCAGTCCGTAGACGGCAGGCGACTCATATGCCGCGTCAGGCTTTCGTGTCTTCCGGTTGTAGCGCCCCGCCAGCTGCTGATTCTTCCGGAATTCTCCCTTCAAGAATTGTATGAGCTCCTTCGGCGGATGATCCATCTCCGCCAGATGGATGCCAACGATCAGCTGGTCAATCAGATTGACCGACGCGTCATACTCATATTGACCGGACCCGATTTGATAGGTTTTGGGATAGAAGATGCCGTCAGAAGGCATGTGGGAGAGCAGGTCCTGATACTGTTCATACTTCTGGCGGGACAGGATTCCGTTATTCTGCATTTCGCGCAGCGCCGATATGTCAGCGTAGACCAGGCTTAACACGGCTGCCGATGCATTCCGTTCAAAATCATGATAATCCACGAAATATCCTTGGGTTTGAGCGGAGGCTTGCAATGTGGAGCCGATCTCCTTCGCCAATTGAAGGTATTCGTCCTGGTCCCAGAGCTTGTACGCCTTCAGCAGGGCATCGAGGATTCGGAGATCATCGCCCAGGGCATTGGTCGTTACCTCGGATTGACCGTCTGGTCTGAGCTTCCACCTGATATAGGTTTCCTGACCATTATGGAGGAAGTAGGTTGTAAGAAGCTGGGCGCTATCATCGAACCGGGCTCGATCGCCGGATAAGACAGCATGCTGCATCCAAAGTCCGAGCGACTCGGATAACGCTTCTCTCCCGGCAACGATGTCCGGGTTCTCGGAAGAAGCGGGCTTGAGATAGGTAGCAATGGTACCGTTATCGTTGGTCATATGCTCTTCAATAAACGCTGCTGTCACGTCGGGGTTCTCCTTGCTTCGGATGATAGCGTAGGCAAAGAAAACGATGCCGATTAGAGCAAGAAGGACGATGATCGCAAGAATGGCCTTCTTGCGGGAAATCCGGGTTGTCATAGGTTCACCTCGAACATACTATTCTACGCTTGCGTTCTTAATGCCTTTAAGAAGGCTGAACGAATATATTTAGCTTCTGAGGCCCATCGTTCGTTTATCCATAAAAATGCCGTACCCGATGTTTGCAGAACAACGGATACGGCATTCTCTTACAGGATAGGTTCGCTATTTCAAACTGACGATGGTGAGTCCCTGATCCTGCAGGTGCTTAATAATCTTCGGCAAGGCGTCCACAACCGCCTGCGATTCATGCAGGAGGATGATGGAGCCGGAAGCTTCGATGTGCTGGACATACTCGAGGATTTTATCCTTGTCGCGTGTCAGCCAATCCTCGGGATCCCGGTTCCAGAGCACCATCTTACTGCCTTGCTGTTGACTTAACGCCTCGGTCCGATCGTCAAAGGCACCGTAGGGCGGACGGAAGAGTATCAGCTTCTCGTCGGTAATATGCTCGATGAGGTCTGACACGCGGGTCAACTCTGCCTGCTGCTGTTCATAGGTAAGGCTTGTCAGCTGGCTATGAGTCATGGAATGGCTGCCGACAGAGTATCCGTTCGCATGGATGACCCTGACGTAGTCGGGATGTTTTTCTACATTGGTGCCCACAAAGAAGAACGTTCCGCCAACCTCGTGCTTTTTTAAGACATTCATAATATCGATGGAGTGCTTGGATGGCCCATCATCGAATGTAAGGGCTACATAGCCTTTGGGAAGGCTAAACGAGATGAACTCCTCCAGCTCCAGCTGTGGAATGGATGCAGGGGGGGTGTTATCCTCCGGTTTACTCTCCTTCGGTTTGCTCTGCGCTGCTTCCTCCATTGAGGCTGCCACGGGTTTCGCGATGATAGGGCTCCGGTTCTCGGCAAGCAATTGGATAACGGTCTCTGCTTCCCCAGTGGCCGTTACTGTAGGGTGAGGATTCATGTCACCGGGAGACGAGTAATTAAAAGAACTTAATAATACAACAAAAATCAAGCTCATTATGGTGGCGCTTACCAGCTTAAGCGGAAGATGGTGCCGTTTCCTTGCGAAACGATTGGTTTTCAGGTCCCCTTCGGCGGCGGATATCTCCTCGGAAGGATCCGCTTCGGATCGATGCGTGAAGAGGAAAGGCAGCGTATGCAACTCATCTGCATGTCGGATCTTCTTGATTGACTCTAATTCGTTCCTGAACGGAACGGAGCAGGCAAATGAAAACCGCTCACTATGTTCACGATATGTACGCGTAATGGATACTATGTATTGCTGTTTGTTTTCATCCCATGCGGTATGCAAGGATATTCGGTATTTATGGACCCCGTCGAACTCCGCCGCGCCTGCTATATTTGCTATGGTCTCGTTATCGGTTAGCCATAATAGCTCCGCCGATTCTATTAGGGATAGCTTGATTCGTAGACCGAATGTTTCGGTATCCCTCTCGATCGCCAGCAGCTCTATGATTCTGCCATAGGATTCTGACATGATGGCCCCCCTTTGTATCGCTGTTCATGCGGGTAAGATTATTCCGATGGTGTATTGGAAGCCGCGGTTTTCGGTGAGAAGGAGAAGGACATCTTCTCGGTAAAATCATTGATGGTCTGCATCAGCTTGGCTTTATCATCCAGGATGTTCTGGTATTGCTCCGCGTACTTTTGGTTGGCAATCTCCAGCTCCCGGACTTTCTCTTCAAGCGAGTTGATCTTGAGCATGCTCTGATATTGAGTGTTGTTAGACTCCTCATAGAGCTTGTTGTACTTGGCGGTCTCGGTTTCGAGCTGGTTGGAGAGCTTCTCATACGCCAGGTTCGACGTTAACTGGTATTCCTTGTAATCCTCCAGCAGCTGATCGTAGGCCATCTGTTTGTTCGTCAGCACGTTCTCGAGTTCGCGGATTTCCTTGTTCTTTTCCTGAACCAGCTGATCTCTCTTGATCTGCTCATGCTTATACCGGTTGATCGTCTCGTTCGCGGTAAAGAGCTGATCCTCTAGGCCTCTATTCTTATAGGTCAGCAGCTGCCGTTCCTTCAGCATGTTCTCGATCGAAACAATGACATCAAGGCCGATCTTGTCCTGGTTATCCTTGGAGAACAGAGGTTTGTTTCCTTCTGCAGCGGGCAGTTCAGGGTCCGCGGAAGAAGCCGCCTCTTCTTCTGCCGTTACAGCAATATCCTCTTGTTCGGTACTGTTCTTATCGGGCTGGTTCTGATTCGAGCGGGCACTCTTAAACCACGCCATTCCTTTTTTCTCTGTTTCCCTGGCCAAAATATCAACTCCTATATATTCAATGATTCTAGTATGAAATTAGGCTAAAAGACCCCTATTATTAGTAATCGGTAAAAACGTCCCAAAAACTTTGCCCTGCATCCCGTGAAAATAAAAAAAGCCCCGCAGCGGGGCGAGGGGCTTTCCCTTCGATTATTCATTCTTTTTGATGGTCAGCTCCGGAGCGATAACGTCGACCCGATTCGTCCAAATGCCGCCGCTGTAGCCTTCCGGCAGTCGCTCCAAATCCGACACGGAGTCGAACCCTTCCGACCAGCCGCCATCCCCGGCGACGAGGATGACCCGTGTATTGATGCTGTCCATACGGTTCAGGAATTTATCCGGCCATCCCCACAAGTAACGGGCGTATTTCTCCGGTATATGCAGCTGGGTGTTGCGGCAGACCGATGGGAGGTAGCCGCTCCAGCCGGCTCCGGCGTAGGATGCGAGACAGCTCTTCAGCGTGCCCATCGACATGACGCGTAGGGATGGGAGCTGTGATTTTAATGCTCGGATCGGTTCGTCATCCCCATATACGGTCAGCTGGCTGAGACGCTTCATCGGCAGTCCGGACAGATACTCTGCCAGGAGTTTTCCCTCTTCGGGGTCGGTGCTTTTGATATGGATCAGGAATGAACCGTCAGGAAATGCCTCCAATACCTCGTCTAACGACGGAATCAGCCCGACTCCTTTTCCTCGAAAAGGATATGTCGCTCCATGATCGGCGGTGTAACCATACCCGATGTCTATGTTTTTTAGCTGCTCCATGGTATAATCGTTGACCGAGCCCTCCACGTTGGTGCGGCATTCCAGGGTCCAGTCGTGGAACACGGCGAACTGTCCGTCCTTGGTTGGCTTGATATCCAGCTCAACGATATCGGCACCTGCTTCGAATGCGGTTTTCATGGACGGGATCGTGTTCTCCAGGTAAGCATGCTCCGGCACATAGATGCGGGAGGCAGTGCAAGTGTCGGCTTGAATGCCTTCCATCGAGAAGGTTTGACCAAGCCCCCGATGCGCCAGCAGCAGCGGCTCGGCGTCACGGTCTTTGGTGAACAGGGATGTATTATTAACAAACAGAAATACAAACAACACGAGGAAAAACAGTATGATTTTCTTCCATTTTTTTAGTTTTCGCATGATCCAATCCCCCAAAATCGTATACAATATGCAGTAGTAGATTTATATTTATCTCTATCTAAGTTCTCTATATTAAATCCTTCTTCCATAAATCTTAGTGATTTTGGGCGCATACTCAATAGCTGGATCATAACAATTGCATAATAGCGTACTGATAAACACAATGAGCAGCATATAAGAACGGGAGGGAGCATGATGGACAAATCCTCCTTTTTGATGGTGGAGCGGGGGAATCCCTACGAGCGTGGGGACGTTATAGCTTTGACCAAACCCATAACGGTGCTTGGCCGCAAGGGCCAGCATTTTGATCCGGATATCGCGTTTGATAATATCTTTGTGTCCCGGCGGCATGCAGCGCTGCTGTATCGAAACGGGAAGTTCAGCATTAAGGATCTGAACAGCAAGCATGGTACCTTCGTCAATCAGGAACGGTTGGTCCCCCATGATGAAATTCCCCTCCAGCATGGAGATACCATTGTACTCGCTGGAGATCTGATCGTGTTGTCCTTCTCCATCCTCAGCATGGATGAGACGATGGACATTACACCGCTCATCAAACAGCTGGCTGCAGTCGAGGCTTCACGTGGGCTTAGGTTGAATCCGTTCAAGCAGGAGCTGGTATACGGCGAGGATGTGTACGCTTTTTCGGAAAAAGAGTACAAATGCATGGAGCTGCTGATCAACCACCAAGGACAGTTTGTGTCCAAGGATCAGCTCAAGGCATACGTTTGGCCCGAGCGAAGCTACGGAACGGATGAAGTGCCCGATGTGAGCTCGGAGGAGCTGAATGCGCTGATTTATCGGGTCCGTAAGAAGACAAGAGACGTTCTGGACATTGAGAGCATCCGGGGAAAAGGTTATATTTTGCAGACGCAAGCCGATGGCTAAACGTGATTGTCAGGACTCAAATGAAACAAAGATGAATACGCAACAGACAAGCTCTTCCTCATGGGCAGGAAGGGCTTGCTTCATTTTGCATTGCATTTTATATCGCGGATGAGAGGGGATTGGCAAACGCTATCGAAGTTGTAAAGCGTGGAACTTTCGAATCGACAATCGGAAAGGGATGAACAGGGGAGCATGAATAATAGGCATGGACAGCATAACAGCATTGCGGTCAACCAGCTAGGCTATCGCAGCCAGGATGCCAAGGTTGCCGTCATTGCCGGTCAAGGTGGACGGTTTCATATCGTCCACGCGTTGAATGGCGAGCTGGTTTGGCAGGGCCAAACATCACCCGCCATCGAGGATGTGGCCAGCGGGCAGACGGTAAGCCGGGGGGATTTCACCGCATGGGCAGTGCCCGGCACGTATCGGATCGAGACGGAGCATGGGCAAGCGTCGGTGCCTTTTGTCATAGCCGACGAGGTATACAGGGATGCGCACCGCGCATTGTTGAAAGCGTTCTATTATTTCCGCTGCGGGACGAAACTGGATGAGCTGCATGCCGGACCCTGGCAACACGGAGCCTGCCATCTTACGCCCGCCATCGTTCATGGAGAGGCATCGCGGCAGGTGGATGCCTGGGGAGGATGGCATGATGCCGGCGACTATGGCAAGTATGTCGTTCCCGGTGCCAAAGCGGTAGCCGACCTGCTGCTGGCTTTCGAGTTTTACCCGGAGGCGTTCGCGCAGCGGCTGCCACTGCCGGAAAGCGACGGTCGCATGCCGGATGTGCTTCACGAATGCCGGTATGAGCTGGAATGGATGCAGCGCATGCAGGAGGAATCGGGAGGCGTGTTCCATAAACTCACGACCCTGCGGTTTCCGGCGGGAGACGTTATGCCGGAGGACGATACGGCTCCGCTGTATCTGTCGCCGATCTCCGCAACGGCGACCGGTTGTTTTGCCGGAGTCATGGCGATGTCATCGCGGATCTATTCTCCCTATGATGAAGCCTTCGCCGCAAGCTGTCTGCAGGCAGCGGAACGGGCCTGGGCATGGCTGGAGGCGCATCCCGACATGCCGAGATTCCGCAATCCGCCAGATATCGCTACAGGTGAATACGGCGACGGCCAGGATGCGGATGAACGGTACTGGGCCGCGGCAGAGTTATACCGCGCAACGGGCGAGGCGCGGTACCATGAGGCTTTTCAAGCATTAGCCAGGCAGGGCTCATTCGGGAAATACGAATTGGGTTGGGCGGACATGGGCGGCTATGGAACCTTCGCCTATCTGATGTCGGAGCGGGAAGAAGAGCCCGCGCTGGCAAAGGAACTGATGACGGGTCTGCTTCAGCGTGCGGATGAGCTTGCCGCTGTCAGCGACCGGGACGGCTATGGGATCTCGCTGCTGCCGGATCAATATATTTGGGGCAGCAATATGGTGGTATTGAACCACGCGATGCTTCTGCTGGTGGCGGGAAGACTGTCAGGTTCCGAAGATTATGATCGGCATGTTCATGAGCATATCCACTATGTGTTCGGGGCTAACGTGACGGGGACGAGTTATGTGACCGGGTATGGGGCTAAGCCAATCCTGCACCCTCATCATCGTCCTTCCGAAGGCGATGGCGTGGAGGAGCCGGTTCCGGGCCTCGTCTCCGGCGGGCCGAACAATGGGCTTCACGATGACTATGCGCGTGAGCACTTGGCCGGAAAGGCGCCCGCAGCATCATTTGCCGATGTGATGGAGAGTTATTCTACCAACGAGGTGGCCATCTATTGGAACTCGCCGGCTGTGTTCGTGTTATCTCATTTTGTATAGAAGAATAAAGGATGCTGAAGCAAAAGAAGCGCCGAGAGATGCTCGACGTTTCTTTTTTTGTATCGGCCGTTCATGGCTAGCGTTGGATCAAGGGACAGGCTTGATCTACGAATGAAACCGCGTTGCGGCGGTATTTTCATAAAAACGACATGATCCTTTTAAAAGTTGTCAACAATATTCTTGACGAAACCCGCTTTTCCTTTCGTTGAGCCTTTTGCCGGGGTGACTTAACATAGAGATGTCAGATGAAAGCGACACAACTACATTCCGTTTTATTTTCAAATATGACTAGGAGGTCAATACGATGTCCAACGAGACAAATACAAACGCTTCCAAAGGCATTCGCGTAAGGGTACAGCAGCTCGGCCGTCTCCTTAGCGGCATGGTGATGCCGAATATCGGTGCGTTTATTGCTTGGGGTCTGATTACGGCTCTGTTCATCCCGACCGGCTGGTTCCCGAATGAGAATCTGGGAGCGCTGGTTGACCCGATGATCAAGTACCTGCTCCCGCTCTTGATCGGTTACACGGGCGGACAGATGATCCATGGCAAACGCGGTGCGGTGATCGGCGCGGTTACCACGGTCGGCGTTATCGTCGGGGCGGAGATTCCGATGTTCCTCGGCGCGATGATCGTCGGTCCGCTGGCCGCATGGGTATTAAAGCAGTTCGACAAGCTGATTGAAGGCAAAATCAAATCCGGCTTCGAAATGCTCGTGAATAACTTCTCGCTCGGAATCATTGGCGGCGCGCTGACATTGGTGGCATACACCGGAATCGGGCCGCTTGTACAGGGGATTACCCAAGCGTTGTCAGCCGGTGTTGACGTACTGGTGAATGCGAACCTGCTGCCGCTGGTCAACATTATCGTTGAGCCTGCAAAAGTATTGTTCCTTAACAATGCGATCAACCACGGGATTTTCAGTCCGATCGCCACAGAGGAGTCGGCACGGATCGGTCAATCGGTCCTGTATATGCTGGAATCGAATCCGGGTCCGGGACTGGGCATTCTTCTCGCCTATTGGTTCTTCGGACGCGGCTCTGCCAAGTCTTCCGCGCCGGGGGCAGTTGTCATTCACTTCCTGGGCGGTATTCATGAGATTTACTTCCCGTATATTCTGATGAAGCCGGTTCTGATCCTGGCTGCCATCGCGGGTGGCGTTGCCGGAACATTCACCTTCCAGATTCTTGGAGCGGGTTTGGTGGGCCCAGCGTCGCCGGGCAGCATCATTGCTTACTTCGCCATGGCGCCTAAAGGCGGCTTGATATCGGTACTGGCCGGTGTTCTTGTTGCAACGATTGTCTCCTTTGCTGTAGCGGCATTACTGCTCAAAACAGGCAAAAAGACCGAAGAAGAGCCAAACCTTGAAGAAGCATCCGCCAAAATGAAGGAAATGAAAGCCGGCGGTATGAACGACCAAGTCGCTCCTGCTTCGGCGGCTGTAGCTAATCTGGACAAAGAGAATGTGAACAAAATCGTGTTCGCTTGCGATGCCGGCATGGGCTCCAGTGCGATGGGCGCTTCGGTATTAAGAAAGAAGTTGCAGCAGGCTGGCGTCGATATTACGGTTGTGAACTCGGCGGTAAGCGAAATACCGGATGACGCGGATATCGTCATTACCCAGAAGACACTCACTGAGCGGGCCATCGCGAAGAATCCGAATGCGGAGCATATCTCCATCGACAACTTCCTGAAGAGTCCGAGATATGATGAGCTGGTGGAACGACTCAAAGACTAACATAAGCCTAAAACCATATGACACGCTGGCGTAGCAACGCCGGCGTTGTCTTTCATTTCATGAAGAAGGGGGCCATGCGTCTGGGACACATCACTGCCCGCCAACGACAAATCCTTCTGCTCCTGATGAGCAGGAACGAGGGCATGACGGCTGCAGAAATAGCCGCTGAGGTCGGGGTCAGCGTCAGGACGGTTCACCGGGAAATGGAGGAGATTGAGAAGGAACTGCAGGGCACGGGCGTTCTGATTCATAAAAAGTCGGGAACGGGCATCCGGCTGGAAGAGGAGACGCCTGAGGACATGGTTCAGCTGCGGAAGCGCCTGCTTACAGGCAAGCCGGCCGATTATTCCGTGGAAGAGCGCAAAATCCTCATGTTATGCGCCCTGCTTGAGGCGATTGAGCCCGTCAAACTGTTTGCTTTGGCCCATAGTTTAAAGGTCACCGTGCCGACCATCAGTAATGACCTGGATGAGCTGGAGCCATGGATGAAGCGGTTTAACCTTACTCTAATTCGCCGCAGAGGCTACGGTATCGAGATTGAAGGCTCGGAAGGCGTAAGGCGGTCGGCGATTTGTCGGCTTGTCGAGGAATATTTGGATTACTCCGATCTTGTCGGGGATGGATATCGTGATCAAAGCGAGCCGGTGACCGCACGTCTGCTCTCCATGATTGATAAACCGGTGCTGCTGGATGTAGAGAAATGTTTATGGGATATGAACTGGGATTGGACGGAGGGGCTTAGCGAAGGTGCATATACCGCGATGCTCATAGCGTTATCGGTTTCCGTAAACAGGATCAAGCAGGGGCGGAGCATAGAGACGACGGATATTACGGCATATGGTGAATCCCTCCCGTCGGTGGAGGAGGCAAAGGATTTCGCGAGTCGTCTAGGCCAAGTCTTGAAGATAGATATTCACGATCCTGAAATGAAATATATTGCTCATTTGTTCGAATCAGCGAAGGACATGTCCGAGATCAGCGAACTGGCTCTCACGGATGTAGAGATGGTGGAAATCGCTCAGCATCTTATCGAACGGGTTCAGGGGCGCACCGGCATTCCGTTCCAGGAGGACCGCACGCTGCGGGCAGGTCTGGTGGAGCACTTCGGGGCTGCCATGAAAAGGATTCGGGAAGGGACCCGGATCCGGAATCCCTTGCTGAGCCCGATTCGGAAGGATTATGAGGAGCTGTTCGGAATCGTCCGTCGTTCAGTCGATGACATGAAGCTGGACATGATGGTCCCGGATGAAGAAATCGGGTTTCTGGTTATGCATTTCGGGGCTTCCAGCGAACGGCTGAACCAGCTGGGACATCATCTGAAGGCCATCCTGGTATGTTCCAGCGGTCTTAGCTCCTCAAGGCTTCTCGGGACCCGGCTGAATAAGGAGATGCCGCAGATTGAGGTGCTCGGCAACGTCTCGTGGTATGAAGCGGCCCGGATACCGAAGGAGCAGTATGATCTTATTATTTCGACTATTGATCTTCCACTGCCGAAGGATCGGTATGTGAGATTAAGTCCGCTGCTCACGGCGGATGATAAAGAGGCGCTGCTGCAATTCATCCAGAGCACATCCTTGAAACCGGCTGCGGGCATGGCTGCCAGTAAGCGCATCGAGGAAGAGCGTAAGGTTGCATCATTCGAGCGTCTGCGCATGCAGGCAGCCCTGATGAACGAGATTGTATCGCTGTTGGATGGCTTTCATGTGTACCACCTGGATAATCGGCAGGATGATCTGCAGGGCACATTGAGCGAAGTTTTGACTAAGGTGGTTGAGCGCGGGGCTGTTCGTGATGCGGAGAAGGTGAAGGAGCGTTTGCTTGAGCGCGAACGGATGGGCACCCAGCTCATTCCAGATACGACGCTGGCCTTGTTCCATACGCGCAGCCGCCATATTACCTGGCCGTCGCTAACCTTGTTCCGGCTGACGCATCGAGCGCCGCTGGAGGACGGGGCGGAGGCGGGTGTCATACTGCTGATGCTGGCACCGAAGCAGCTTCCGAAGGAGAGCTTGGAGGTGCTCAGTGAAATTAGCGCCATGCTGCTTCACTCCGAGCTGATTGAGCTGATGGAGCAGGGCAGCGAGGAAGAAATTCGATCGTATTTAGCGGAAGAGCTTCAGCATTTTTTCAATCACAGACCATAGAAAGAAGGAGACCAACATGAGTAACATACTGTCCAAAGATAAAGTCGTACTGAACGCAAAGGCTGATAGCAAGAGCGAAGCCATCCGCATGGTGGGGAATCTGCTAGTGCAGGCAGGCCATGTATCCGAAGATTACGTAGATAAAATGCTGGAACGCGAAGAGATTGCCTCCACTTATATGGGCGGAGGACTCGCGATTCCCCATGGCACCAAAGAGGCTAAAGGCATGGTAATCTCAACGGGACTGTCCATCGTTCGCTTCCCGGAAGGAGTAGATTTCGGAGGAGATGAGCCGGCGTTTATTGTCATTGGTATCGCGGCTGCCGGTGGTGACCACATGGAGATTCTGACGAATGTGGCCATGATCTTCACGGACGACGAGAGCATTGAGAAGGTGATGAACGCTTCCAGCGAAGAGGAGATTCTGGCCATCTTCGAAGGAGGAATGGGCGCATGAAAGCAGTCCATTTCGGAGCAGGGAACATCGGACGCGGTTTTATAGGGCTCTTGCTGTCACAAGCCGGTTACGAGGTTTGTTTTATCGACGTGAACGAAGAGTTGGTGTCGGAGCTGAAAGCGCGCGGGGAGTATCCCGTAACCTTGGCCAGCGAAGGACAGGAGACCACGATCGTTAAAGGCATCACGGCACTCAACAGCGCCTCGGAGCCGGAAGCTGCTGCACGTGCAGTAGCGGAAGCGGATCTCGTGACAACGGCGGTAGGCGTGAACATTCTGAAGTTCATCGCCGGCACCATTGCCGAGGGGCTGAAGCTCCGGCTGCAAGCGGAGTCGGCCGCCCCCCTTCATATTATTGCATGCGAGAATGCCATCGGCGGCAGCACGCAGCTGAAAGAGCACGTCTACGGGAAGCTTGATGACGAGACGAAGCAGAAGGCCGATCAGCGGGTTGCTTTTCCGGATGCGGCCGTAGACCGGATTGTGCCGCTGCAGCAGCATGAGGACCGTCTGAAGGTCGTGGTGGAGCCGTTCTATGAGTGGGCGGTGGACCGCTCGCAGATGTTTAAGGACTATGTCCCTGTGGAGGGCATTCACTATGTGGATCGCCTGGAGCCGTATATTGAACGCAAGCTGTTCACGGTAAATACCGGACACTGCTCGGCTGCTTATGTAGGCTTTCTTAAGGGCTACGAGACGATCCAGGACGCCATGAAGGACGAAGAGGTAGCGAGTCATGTCCGTGCGGTGCTGGAGGAGACGGGAGCTGCGCTCGTGCATAAACACGGCTTCAATCCTTCCGAGCATGGAGCTTATATCGATACCATCCTGGAGCGGTTCCGCAATCCGGCGCTGACCGACGAGGTGTCCCGCGTCGGCCGCTCCCCGATCCGGAAGCTGTCCCCGGGCGACCGCCTGGTGTCGCCAGCCATGCTGGCTTTCGAAAGCGGGCTTGCGTACAAGAGTTTGGCAAAATCCATGGCAGCGGCTCTGATGTTCGATGTTCCGGAAGATCCGGAGAGTGTGGAGCTGCAAGCATCCGTCCGGGATATCGGTGCAAGCGACACGGCTTCCCAATATACCGGCATTGCCGGTGAGCATCCGATCATGGGTGAGCTGATGGAGCAATATGATGCGTTGAAGGCTGATATCGAAGCGGGTTCGTAAGGTATTGGCAGTGAATATCATAGCCGACGGATGCATGTGCCGATAGGCCACGCCATTCCTCTATCATGCATAGCCCCTGGTTCTCCTTGCGGAGAAATCAGGGGCTATTATGGTACTCTCTGCAGGCATACAACGGTCCTGATTTGTTCAAAATAATCCTCCATATATAGCTGTCCAAGTGGTTCAATTCGGGTAGGGGCAATACCGCTGTTGGTTTTAAATCCCAAATATTCCATCCATCGATTTTCAGAAAGTTTTCGCTTATTTTCGAAATAAAGAGTACACTAGAAGTAAGAAATTAAAAAGTGGATGTGATGAACATGGCAGAAGAACTGATCTTGACCCAGGAGGGCTATGATAAACTCCAGGAAGAACTTGATGACCTCAAGTATGTAAAACGCAAAGAGTTAGCGGAACGGATCAAGCTCGCGATCAGCTATGGTGACTTGAAGGAGAACAGCGAGTACCACTCGGCCAAGAACGACCAGGCGTTTATGGAAACGCGCATCATCATCCTGGAAAAAACACTCAACAACGCCCGGATTGTCGACGCCAATCAAGTGAGCTCGAAAACGGTGAATGTTGGTTCGAATGTCGTTCTGAACGACATCGAGTTTGCGGAGAAGCTTGAATATCAGGTCGTAGGACCGGCAGAAGCCGACGTATTGAACAATAAAGTCTCCTATGAAAGTCCTCTTGGCAAAGCGCTAATGGGCAAAGCAGTAGGCGACCAGGTCAACGTGGACGCGCCGATGGGTATCGTTAAGTACGAGCTGCTGGAGATCAAAGCTCTGTAAACGCAGAAGGATCATCGAATATATAAATATAAGGCGTAACCGGGGGTGGAATGGCCGGTTACGCCTTTTCAACATGGTTCGTGCCTTGTGTGGCAACGAGCGTTTTGTAGCTATGGGGACACATTAAGCATTAACCGCTATGGTCTTGCGCTCATACATATAACAAGCTGCTCCCAGAATGAAGGCGAGTCCCACCAAACCAGCCCCCACCCAAGGCAGGGCCGTTAAGCTTAGGTGGGTAATGACCAACCCTCCGATAAAGGCCCCTGCTGCGTTTCCGAGATTGCCCGCAGAGTGGGTTGCCGTAGAGGCGAGAGCGGGAGCGGACTGGGCCAGATTCATGACTCGCACCTGCATTCCCGGCATAACGGCGAAAGAGGCGGCTCCCCACAATACGACGGTCAGCACGGCGGTGACCGGGTTATGGATCGTCACGGTGAGGATGGTCAGAATGACGGCTGTCGCAAAGTAAACACCCAGTATGGAGGGCAGGAGCTTCCAGTCGGCCAGCCTACCGCCCACGATATTACCGGCAGTTACGCCGATGCCGAACAGGATCAGAATCCAGGTGACGCTCGGTTCGGCAAAGCCGGTGATCTCAATCAGCAGCGGCGCGATATAAGTGAAGACGGCGAACAGGCCGGCGTTGCCAAGCGCCCCGATGAGCAGGAAGAGAAGGAGTTGTGGTCTGATAAGGGCTGTAATTTGCTGCGTGATGCTTGACGCTTGTTCCTGACGTAGCTTCGGAATGAAGATCATAATGCCGATCAATGCCAATACCCCCATAACGGCAATTGCTCCGAATGAAGCGCGCCAGCCCATCGTCTGGCCGATGAAGGTGCCGATCGGAACCCCGATGATATTGGCTATCGTTAATCCGGCCATCATGATGGATACCGCCCCGGCACGCTTGTCCGGCCGCACGAGGTTCGAAGCAATGACGGCTCCCACGCCGAAGAAAGTGCCGTGCGTCAGCGCGGTCAGCATTCGGGCACCCATAAGAACGGCATAGCTCGGAGCAAATACCGAAATGCCGTTACCCAGAATAAATAGGCCCATGAGCAGCAGAAGCAGCTTTTTTTGCGGTATTTGGTGGGTTAGAACCGTTAGAATAGGGGCTCCTACGGCTACCCCGAGGGCGTACATTGTAATCAGCTGCCCGGCCGATGCGATGCTGACATTCAGGTCATCTGCGACATTCGGGAGTATTCCCATGATGACAAATTCCGTCATGCCAATAGCAAAAGCGCCAACGGTTAAAGACAGTATAGAGATGGGAAAGGGCTCTTTGGCGCTTTGTTTCCCAGTGGCGTGCTGCGATAGTTCCATGGTGTTCAAGTCAACCTTTCTGCTGTGTTTATTAATGGTATATCCCAATCTTCATTATCGGATTTAAAGAGGGACTGTTACATATTATTTAATGTTGCCGGAGGATAATCAAGAACTTTATTTTTTTGGGAAAATGGGTACCCTGAAGAGGAAGCCTCTGCTAAGGGAAGCTTGTCCATGATGCAAGAGCAGCTCGAGAGCGCCGCAGGGGCACTCTCTTGATGAGCAAGTGGATCACCGGGGTCATTGATCGTACCTGCTGACTTCAGCCCTTGATGATGATAAGGGTTAGTAACAGGTAAACGACTCGATCCTTCTTAAATCGAATCCCGAGAAGACCCATCTTCTTCCCGTCCATCGGAAACCGGCGACCGAGGTGCGGCCGACGAAGGTCGGAAAAAACCAGAAGCCAGGCCCAAATCTCGGCCAAATATAGGTGAAGCGAAACAAACATCCTGTGATCGCTCCCGGGTCAACAGCAAAGACACTGGCCAAAGGTTGTTGGGGGATCGTGGTTGGAGGTGGGGATAAGGGCCCTTGCTGTGGTCCCTGAGGTCCTTGCGGCGGCATAAATGCCATATTGGGTTCACTCCTTAATCGGGTTTATATAGGTTGGCAATTGCTCTTGAAGCTGCAAACTAAGGCAAGCATGGATACAGTCCCCAAATTCTAGGTATACAGCAGCGTAATGACAAGCAATTCGAAGAGAACTAAGGGGAGAATGACATTATTATAGTAACCGGGACCGAAGCCGCGCTGGTTTTCGTACCCGGACAGACTCAAGTACAGAACTCCCTTCTCGCAATGCATGATTGTTCCTTCAAAAACATCACCGTCGAGCGTTTCGACACGAACCAGCTGATTCGCATGCTGCTCGCATAGATGGTGAATATGATCGCGAACCGATTTGATGTTGTGTGTCATGTTGGGTTCGGCTTGATATAAGGTTTGTTCCTGGTGTCCGGAATGTTGAATGCTCATATAAAAAAGACCCCCATCGTTATTAGTCATACCTAGTTTCCATCCTATGCGGATGCCTAGAGAAGGGTGATTTTGAATTTCCCGCATGGGCAAATAAGCAGATTAGTGATACGATTTAGATCAATATATGATTGAGGAAGTGAGCGTTAGTCGTGATCAATATAACCATTCCCAAGGTGGACGTTTCCATTACCAAGCAGGCTGCTCCGGAGTTGAGCCACATTTACGGATTTACAGATTTTCACCTGATTCCAAGAGATCGGGGCGGGATCTTCATGTTCTACAACAGCAAAGAGGAGCTCCTGTTTGTTGGCAAAGCAAGAAAGCTCAGACCGCGGATCAAGAAGCATTTCGAAGATAGCGTCTCTCCGATCAAGGAGCATCGGGAAGAGGTTACAAGAATCGAGGTCTGCGTCATTGAAGACGCCGTTCATAGAGAGATCTATGAGACCTATATCATTAATGAATTCAAGGCCAAATATAATATAGACAAGGTGTTCTTTAAGTAAGGAATACGAAGGATAAATGACAAGGAGCAATAGACGTGGTTGAGTAAAAGACCCGCGTTTATTGCTTTTTTTGTTTGTGAAAAAAAATCAAAAAATAACTTAAATATTCCTTTACAGGAATATTCCTATCGTGGTATATTATTATCAGGAAATACGGCACACCATTAAATCAGCAAAAAAAGAGGTGATGATGGTGACGTGGACAGAGAGAACTGACAATCACCGTACACGCTATCGCAGCGGGTCTGTACCCGTCATCACTACAAGATGGAACTAACAACATTTAACGCTTTGGCCGAACCGAACCGTTTTCGTATTGTGAGTCTCCTGCTGAAGGGTTCTTTAACGGTAGGAGAAATCGCTGAACGTCTTGACATTCGGCAGCCACAAGCCTCCAAGCATCTGAAGGTGCTGCTGGAAGCCGGCTTGGTAGAGGTAAGGGCGGAGGCCAACCGGCGGAGCTACAAGCTGCGGTCGGAGCCGTTTCAGGAATTGGACCATTGGCTGAATAACTACCGAAGCATATGGAACGAGCGCTTTGACAACTTGGATAAATACTTGGAGAAACTGCAATCGGAAGGAACAGGTAAGAATCAGGATTAACACCTAATATGAGGAGGAATTTATAATGACAAACCAAATGATTACGCGGGTTGAAGGGCAAGTACTTGTATTGGAACGTGTATTTAATGCACCAAGAGAACTGGTATACAAGGTATTTACGGATGGAGAGCATCTGAAGCAATGGTGGGGGCCTCGCGGATGGGAGGTTACCGTATCCAACATGGATTTCCGTCCAGGCGGCTCGTGGCATTACTGCATGAAGTGTTTGGATCAGAATCAAGGGGATTTCTACGGAATGGAATCCTGGGGCAAATCGGTGTACCAGGAGATCGAAGAGCCGGAGAAAATTGTCCTTATCGATTATTTCTCCGATGCGGAAGGTACCATTGCAGAGGGAATGCCTGCTCCTATTTCTACGATGACCTTTGTGGAGCAGGATGGGAAGACCAAGCTGATCAACCGGGCAGTGTACGATTCTCCGGAGGCTCTTAAAACCGTGCTGGATATGGGGATGGAAGAGGGCGTAACGCAAACCTGGGATCGTCTAGAGGAATACTTGGCAGCCAAACAATAAGTTAGTCTCACTTACAATGTTACAAGGTAGAATGAATGGCCGGAATCCGCGTGGATCCCGGCCATTTTTGTATTATTTATGAATGGAATCGGTTGAATTCGAGTTATCAGTTAACTTGTAACTTGAAAAATCCGAGCTAAAAGTTCAATATAAAGATAATTGGATAATAGATAACGATGTTGACTGCCCGATGGCATGAAACAACGATACCCTTTTTTGCCACGGTTCTGCCTCGCGGCAAAGCATAATAGGAGGAAATCATGATGGAGATTGGGGTTAGCTCGTTCGTAGAGACTTGGCCGGATGTGAAGACAGGCGAAGTGATAAGCCACGCGCAGCGGCTGCGCGAGGTTGTTGAGGAAATCGTCCTTGCTGATCAGGTGGGATTGGATGTGTATGGGGTAGGTGAGCATCATCGTAAGGATTATGCGGCATCATCGCCTGCGGTTGTGCTCGCCGCGGCTGCGTCCCAGACGAAGTGGATTCGGCTGACGAGTGCGGTTACGGTGCTGTCCTCCGCTGATCCGGTGCGGGTGTTTCAGGATTTTGCCACCTTGGATGCCATCTCGAACGGGCGTGCCGAGATTATGGCGGGCAGAGGATCATTCATCGAATCATTCCCGTTATTCGGCTACGATCTGAGCCATTATGATGAGCTGTTCGAGGAGAAGCTGGAGCTGCTGCTCAAAATCCGCGAGTCTGAAAAAGTAACCTGGCAGGGCGGGCATCGCCCTGCGATTCATAATTTAGGCGTCTATCCGCGCCCGGTTCAGAATCCGCTGCCGGTATGGATTGGAAGCGGAGGCAATTCGGAATCGGTCGTGCGGGCAGGACTGCTCGGTCTGCCGCTGGTACTGGCGATTATCGGCGGAAGTCCCCTGCAGTTCGCGCCGCTGGTTAAGCTGTATAAAGAAGCGGCCGCGCACGCGGGACATGATGTATCAAAGCTGCCGATCGGCTCGCATTCCCATGGATTTATTGCGGAAGATACGGAGATGGCAGCGGACAAGTTCTTCCCATCCACCCAAGCCAGCATGAATGTATTGGGACGGGAGCGGGGGTGGGGATTCTATGACCGCGCAAGATTCGATGCGGCTCGAAGCTTCGAAGGTGCGCTCTATGTCGGCGACCCGGAGACGGTCGCCCAAAAAATCATTCATCTGCGCAAGCATGTGGGCATTACCCGCTTCATGCTGCACGTGCCCGTGGGAACGATGCCTCACGACGAAGTCATGAGAGCCATTGAACTGCTGGGAACCGAAGTCGCCCCTCGGGTGCGCAAGGAAATCGACCGCTGGGAAGCCGCTGGTGAACCTGTGGAATAAGCTGGAGCACTTTAATTCATATGGAATGGAATTACACGGAACTTTTTTCGGCCCGCATCGTTTATGACATAAACGGACAAGGCGGTGTACACCTTGCGGGTTGCCAGATATTTTGTGCTGTGGTTCGTATTTATATTTCTCTTTACCGGTGCGATCGTAGGCTTGGAGTATATCGAAGGATATAAGATTGCAACGACGGAATATTACGGCCTTCGTAATTTGGGTTTCGTGTTGGTGATCATCCCGATCTTACTGTCATCGCTCGTATATCCGGTGATCGTGCTTCCGTTATCGTGGCTAATCGGCAGCATGCGATGGGTTGGAGCTTCACTTCTCCTGTATGCTCTGCTGTATGCTGTGATGTGGGCCGGGGTGGGGGGTTTCCTGTTCTACGAATGCTATGATGCTCGATTCATACAGGAATATGAACTCCATGTCAGTACCGCCGTTATTCTGTTCGGTACGGTCGGCTTGGTCTACGCATGGATCGAGTGGAGATTATTGCGTAGCTCCGTTGCGACGGTTTAAAGGTCAAGAGACCGCTTCAGGGCCCAGATGGCTGCCCTGGCGGTCTCTTGTTTTCATTCTCATCACTTTTAAACTGTAACTCGACGGACTCGCTTGCCGGAGGCAGCTCCATGCCTTGTTCCCAGATCAGAATCCGGTCATCGGCCGTTCCCAGGTAGAGGGCCTTAATTTGAACGTCTTCCCCCAAGCTCTTCTCACGCTCTTTAATATCAATGGAATAGTACATGTTGGATAATCCCATATCCGCGAACCTTTTCGACTTGATGATGGGGCGCTTGGGTGTTACATAGAATTTTCCTTCCGTATCCGTGTCGTAGCTGGCCTGATTGACGTTGAAACCGTCGCTCATCTTCACATGATAGACAATGCGTCCATTCTTCAGCTGGCTGATATCGGATACTTGCATAACGCGGGTAGGCACGTTGGTAATGTTCCATTTGAACAGGCCCACATACACCAGGAACAGGAGTCCAACGGCTAGACAAGTGAGCAACAAACCTTTGGTAAACGCGATCCACTTGGTGCGCGACCATTGGGCGGCAACTTGCCGCAATCCGGCTCCCTCATCATGGTTTTGATCAACCGTTTGGGCTGGCAGCGGCATAGGGGAGCTCATATGGCTTAGCACCTCCCGGCAATCCGGGCAATCGACTAGATGATCTTCTACCAGGGCCTTGGTGTCTGCGCTGCACACACGATCATGGTACAGGGGCAGCAAGTCCTGAATAATATCACACGAAACTCGGCTCACGAACGATTCTCCTCCTTGTACAGGCTTTGAATTTTTTGCTTGGCTCGAAAGAAGGTGACTCTTGCCCAGCTCTCGGTTTTCTCGAACAGCTGGCTGATTTCGCCAAAAGACAACTCTCCGAACACCCGGAGCGTGAACACCTCTTTATACGGCTCGTCCATCAAGTGCAGAATCTGGTGGATTCGGAAAGCCTCTGCTTTATCGACGGTTTGCCATTCGATATCCAGACCGCTGCTGTGATCGACATGCGAGGCCGGCTCATACCGCTTTTGTTTTTCAAGATAGGAGAAGTATGTATGTTTAGCGATTTGGCAGAGCCAAACGCTTAGTTTGCACGTACCTTGAAACGAATCGATATGCTTCAGCGCTTTGAAAAACGTCTCCTGTGTGAGTTCTTCCGCAACATGTTCATCTCTGCTAAGCGACAGCAGGAACCGATACACGTCTTGAAAGTGTTGATGATAGATCTGGTGCAAATCCGTCACCTGTTCACCTCCTTGCCTATAGGACCGGGCCATGGCCGATTCGTTACAAGATTTAGAAAAATAAATTTCGGCCGGGCGATCTACTCATAGCGGATCCCATTCGATGCCGTCTCCATCGCGTTCCAGTCCAGAATGCGGATGGTCTTTCCGTCTCGCCCCAGGATCCCCTGTTGTGCAAAAGCATGCATGACCCGGTTCAAATGTCGATGCGTGGTGCCAAGCAAGCTGGCGATCTCTCCGATATGGTCGGTCTTCAGCTCCATTCCGAAGGAAGGGCTGGATCCCGGCGACATGGTGGACATGAGATAGCTGGCAAACCGGTTCTCGACGGATGCCAACAGATTGACGCGGGAAGCGGTCGTGCACGTCTGGAGTTTGTAGCTTAGGTGATCCAGCAAGGTGGATGTAAAGCGGGCGTTTGTCATTTCATGTTGCTTAATATAGTCAAAGGACAGCCCGATAAAGAGGCATTCGTTAACGGCCTCAATCTGCGACTGGACCGGAACGCTTCGAATCAATTCAATATCCCCGATGATGGAAAAAGGATGGCCAAAGCGCAGAAGAAGCGATTTGCCGGTTTCAATGCATGAAGTCACCTTAATCTTCCCTTGCACAAGGAACAAAAGGGAATTCATGGCGAAGCCTTCATGCAGGATGATTTCGCCAGGCTCGTATTGCTGCAATGTAAAAGGGACAGGCCTGACCCGCACAAGCTGGCCAAGAACGTGGCGCTCCAGGAACTGAATTCGGTTGTGAAAATATTGATGCTGACCTCGGACCATATGGCGGAAGTCGAGGAGAGACTGAGACAACTGGATGTCGTTGTTCACGTGCATGGAGGGGAAAATGTGCTGGATATCAGCCCTAAGGGGATACATAAATGGACCGGGCTTCAGCAGCTGAGTGTGAAGGAGGGCGAGTATGTTGCCTTCGGCAACGATGCCAACGATATTACGATGTTCCAGCATGCGCTGCACGCGGTAATGATCGGTGATCATCCGCTGCTGGCACCGTATTCCTCGGAACACCTTCAGCTGGATCAGGATATCGAGCATGCGATTGCGGAACGGCTGCAGGCGCTCGGGCGTCAATATGCTGCAACAAAGTGTGTAGGTCCTGTAAGCTCCTTCGGGAAATAGGATTGGCCTATTTTTTGTTAAATGCTTGACAGAGCATACCCGAGTGGAATATGATGGGTTCAACAAATGACAGTAAGTACTGACATCCCTAAGGGGAGAGGGAGGGCCTTCATGAAGCATAGTGACAACCTGAGCACGGATGATAAGCTGCTGCTGGCCGCGATCGATCTCATCTCTCGGAAGGGCTACAACGGAGTAACCACGCTGGAAATCGCTACGGCTGCCGGCTTAAGCGAGAAAACCTTGTTTCGTAAATTCGGGAGCAAGCAGAACCTCTTGGAAACAGCCTTTGAGCGCTATCATTATGGTCAAGAAATGACAAAGCTGTTTGAAGAGAGGCTGGTAGGAGATTTAAGCGAAGACTTGCTTCTTATCAGCCGGACGTACCATGAGCTGATGATTCGGAATCGGAAGCTGATCACGATCAGCGTGAAGGAGAACGATAACTTACCGGGCCTGCGGGAGATTACCAGCAAACATCCCAAGCAATACATGGATGTATTGACGAAGTATTTTACCGTGATGACCGAGAAGGGCAAAATGATCGCAGGCGATCCGGAGCTGCGGGCCATTTCGTTCATGATGATGAACTTCGGGGCGTTTATGAATGAGTTGGACTCGGAAGAACTCTTCTCTTCCGTGACGCTTGATGCCTTTATCGAGGAAAGCGTGCGGATTTTTGCTAGGGCATTAACCCCCTAGTATTTTTTTCCTAAAGTATGTCAGTAAGTACTGACGGTCATTTTGATAGTATACCGAACTCATGAAAGAAGCCAATGAGAGGTGGTTCAGAAGATGGAAACACAGAGATTAATGCGCGTTGTGATGTTCACATTATGTCTGTCCGCGATGAGCGGTTTGATGTTTAACTTCGTGCTGCCGGACATGCGGGAGGAATTCGGCCTCACAACGGCCCAAGTCAGCTGGGTCAGTTCTTCATATTCCTTGATCTATGGTGTCGGAACGGTCCTATATGGGAAGCTCACGGAAAGAATTCAACTTCGAAATCTGATTACGTTCGGACTGCTCCTGTTCGCGGTCGGATCGCTGGTCGGCCTGTTCTCGCAAGTGTTCTGGATGGTGCTGGTCAGCAGATGTCTGCAGGCCGTCGGAGCCGCGGCGATTCCGGCAACGGCGATGTTAATTCCGATACGCTACATTGCACCCGAGCGAAGGGGATCGGCTATGGCCACGGCATTCGTAGGATTGTCCATCGGCAGTGCGCTGGGTCCCATCGTTTCTTCACTTGTAGCCAGTATTGCGGATTGGCGCTGGTTATTCTGTATTCCGCTGCTGATCGTAATCACGATTCCTTTATATCGGAAATATCTGAAGGAAGAAGAACTCCAGTCCTCCGGCCAATTCGATTGGTTGGGAGGCGGACTGTTAGCGGCTGCGGTCACCTTTCTCCTGCTTGGCGTCACGAACGGATCCTGGTTGCAGCCTCTACTTGGGCTGCTGGCTATGGGGCTGCTTATCATACGCATTCGTACGGCAGCCGTACCGTTTGTAGATCCGGAGTTATTCCGGAACAAAGGCTATACCCTCCGACTAATCGTGATGTTCATCGTTAGCGGCATCGGGTTCTCTCTGCATTTTCTAAGCCCGTTGTTGTTGTCTGAGGTACAGGGACTCTCGCCGGGGTGGGTTGGTTTTGTCATGGTACCGGCCGCAGTCGCGTCGGCCTTGCTGGGTAAAGCAGGCGGAAGGCTTGCGGATGGGAGGGGGAATACGTATCTCTTCCTTGTGGCTGTCGGATTATTGCTGGCATGCTTTGCGCTGTTGTCTACTTTCATTGGCATATCGCCTGTTCTGATCGCGGTCTTCTTGATTCTCGGACATGTGGGGCAGACGTTTGTCATGATTGCGTTGTCCAATTCGGTTTCGCTCAGCCTGCACAAGGAACAAGCGGGAGTCGGGATGGGACTGATGCAGATGCTGAATTTTATATCGGCAGGCATGGCCTCGGGCGTGTACGGCAAAATGCTGGATATCCAGTCCGGCATCCACTGGAATCCGGTCCACTTCTACACGGAGGGGAACCTCTATAGCAATATCTACCTAGCTTTGGTTGTGCTGCTGTTAGCCATTATGCTGTTCTATTATGTTCAGTTCGGTCAAAGAGAGTCCAAGGGGATTGTGTTGGAAAACCCAAATTAAGCACCTCATGCAACATCATCATACATTATGGAGGAGATTTACATGACAACAACCTTATTTATCAAAGCCAATAACCGCCAAGGGTCCGTAACGGGAAGACTGTATGACGCCTTTCTGGAGAGCTATCGGGTGGCCCATCCGAAGGACACCGTAATTGAAGTGGATCTGTATAAGGAGCATATTCCTTATCTGGATGAAGTGATGATTAACGGGAATTTTAAGTCTGCAATGGGCATGGAACTCACACCGGAAGAAAAGGCTATGAGTGATATAGTCACCAAACATCTGGAGCAGTTCATAGCCGCAGACAAGGTGGTGTTTGCGTTCCCGCTATGGAACCTGACCGTCCCGGCTGTTTTGCACTCGTACCTGGACTACATGCACCATCCGCGCAAAACCTTCCAGTACACCGAGCAAGGATTGGTCGGGCTCTTATCCGACAAAAAGGCGGCCTTATTGAATGCCAGAGGCGGCGTATATGCGGAAGGAGACACGTCGGAGATGGCGGTAAGCTTCGTTAAGAATCACTTGAACGTATTCGGCATTACGAATGTGACAACTCTTGTGATTGAAGGGCATAATCAATTCCGCGACCGGAGTGAGGAGATCATTGAGCAGGGATTGCGGCAAGCTGCAGAGGCAGCTCAAGGATTTTGAGAGGTACCACATATACAATTCCGGAGTATTTATCTAGAGTTAGTGTGCATGTGCCCACATTTTTCGGGAGCCTCATTGTCCCAGGTGCCTTGCTGTTATGCTAGAAAACATGCTACAATTCGAAACAGAATTGTTTCGTTTAGCATAACACGAAGAAGGCTAGGTGAAGGAAATGGTACGCGCTTCTGCACGCCAACATATTCTGGACGTCGCTTCAGAATCTTTCTACCGCGAAGGCATTCGTTCCGTTGGAATCGATACCATTGTAGAACGAGCCGGCGTAAGCAAAGCCACGCTTTATCGTCATTTCCCAACCAAGGACGATTTAGTAATGGCATATCTTCAAGAACAGGATCATATTAATTGGGAGCATTTTGACGAAGTGATCGCTAAAAAAGAGGGGAAGCCCAAAGAGCAGTTATTGGCTCTGATCGATGCAACGATCGAGATGCTGGAGCCGGGCTACCATCGAGGGTGTCATTTCTTAAACGCTCTTGCTGAGTTCTCCGAAGAGGATCACCCTGTTCATTTGCTAGCCGTAGAGTACAACCGTGCCATCCGTCAGCGTTTATCCCGCCTGACACAGTTAGCCGGCGTGAATGATGACACATTGACGGATCAGTTGATGCTTGTTATAAACGGCGCGTTGTCCTCCGTTTCCGTGTACGGTTTTTCTGGACCGGCAGCCCAACTTAAAACATTAGCAACACATTTGATCGAGTTATATCTCGACCGAAGGAATCAATAGAGCTTGACTCCCTGAACCTTAAGCTACTTAACCGGCTTAAGGTTTTTTTGTGTTTTTTGAAATGAACAAATTTAGTAATGTCACAAAAAACGCACGCAGAATGTTTCGGTTCCTAGGGTTTGAGAGGGCTAATCTGATGAAGTTGCACGAAATAAAATAACTTGACACAGTGTCACACCGCGTTGTATCTTTTTACCAAACGAAACGAAACGAAACAGTTTTGTTTCAAAAATTAAATGATATCTGGAGGAAATAATATGAGTGAAGTAACAGTTATCGGTTTAGGACCAATGGGCGCCGCGCTTGCACAGACACTACTCCATAACGGCCATCAAGTTACAGTATGGAATCGAACGGTGGAGAGAGCAGAACCGTTAGTCCAGAACGGAGCGATTCTTGCACCCAATGCAGCTTCTGCGATAGCCGCTAGTCCGGTTACGATTGTCTGTGTAGCCAATTATAAGACCTCTTACAGCATTTTGGATACCCCTGATGTTACGGCCGCCCTCGCTGGACGGGTGCTCGTGCAGTTAAGCACTGGAACTCCGCAGGAGGCAAGGGACAATGCAGCATGGGCACTGGAGCGCGGAGCTGACTACCTGGATGGTGCCATCCCCGCTACGCCACCGCAGATCGGAAGACCCGACACTACAATTTTCACATCGGGCACGCAAACCGCCTACCAGAAAAGCGAGCTGCTGCTCAAAAGCTTGGCTGGAAATGTTCCCTTTCTGGGAGAAAAGGTCAGCGCAGCGTCCTCGACGGATTTGGCATTTCTCTCGACGCTGTTCGGTTCAATGATGGGATTCTTTCATGCTGCACGCATCCTGGAATCCGATGGTCTTCGCGTAGATGAGTTCGGATCGATGATCTCTGCAATAGCCCCAGCAATGGGAGAAATGATCAAATATGAGGGAGATATGATTCATGCCAACACGTTCGATCAGCCGCAGAGCTCTCTCAATACATGTTTGGTAACGGTAAAAATGTTCGTGGAGCAAGCGCGGGAAGCTGGAATCAACGCTGAGTTTCCAACGTTCGCTTTAGGTCTTTTCCAGAAAGCAGTGGATGCGGGTTACGGAAATGAGGAGCTTGGCGCGCTTGTCAAAGTGCTGCGTTAGGAGCCAGGCCCGTTGAAAACAAGGGTACCGTCGAACGGGACCGAAAAGAAGAAACCCGCCCAAAAGACAAACGGAGGAAAGACTGCCTTTGGGGCAGTCTTCTTTTGTATAGTGATGAACCCAATAACAAGGCGGACTAAATAAGATGAGAAAGGAAATCCTAAGAAGAAAACGAAAAAGGTGAACTCGCATGAAGTCGCGATTCTTCTTCTGCCTGCTGCTCGCAGGCGGGCTCCTTCTATCGGCCTCTGGAAGCTCAGCTTATGCAGGACCGGAAGGAAAGCCTAGAGAGCAGCAGCTCGAGAAGGCCATGCTGCAGCAGTTATACCCGGTTATCCGATCGTCCCTTCAGGACATATATAGGGAGACGTATCCTGCTTTTGGCTGCGAACGAATTGTATCAATCAATGAGCGGACGACGATGGCGGAGGATAACCAACAGGCCCGTCCGGTTGATGCGATGCATGGGGCAAGCTATTTTGAGATTACGGTGGGCCTGTGCAAGGAAAGCGGGGAGAAGATCGAACTGCGTTTCAAGAATGATACGCCAACAGCGCAGTATTATTTGGACTTGTTCCATGTGAGGTAGACGCCTCTGCTGACAGGCTGGTCGAGAAAGAATGATTTTAATCATTTTCTGCGAATCACAGGACTTCATCCTATAGTAAAATTAGTCATGATTTGTGATGCTGCTTATTACAAGACTCATGAAGGAGTGAATGACCCATGGCGCATGCAAATGATGTTCTAATGAATCAGCTGTTAGCGAACGCAAATGATCCCAGCTGGCATATCCCGTTCCAACAATCCGTGGAACATCTGACCGAGGATGAAGCGTTCTGGACACCTGCCAACGATAGTCACAGCATTGTCGAGATCATACAGCATCTGCTGTATTGGAATGAGACATGGCAGACGCGCTACCGCGAATCGCGGGTCGATGCCGTTCCTTCTATTGGAGACAACCATAAAAGCTTTATCATTCCGGATCACGCAACCTTCGCCGAGCTAAGAGACCGATTGCTGAAGGTCCTATTGCGATGGCAGGACCTGCTGTCAGCGGCCAAGCTAGAGCAGGAAGTGAATGGATTCCCGGAACCGGCCAAATGGTGGGAAATAGTGGGCAATGCTGCTACGCACAATGCCTATCATATCGGTCAGATTGCGTATATCCGCAAGCTTCAGAAGAGCTGTACCCCCTTAGAATGGTAATCCGCGGTTTTTATCACCCCTGAAGGTGTTCCACGGTTGAAATCTCGTACAGCTTCGTTGCTCCCAGATTGCTAATGACATCTCCCTGCACACGAAAAATGCATGGATGGTACCCGAATCTTCCCTGGGCCACCCATGCACCTCGTTTATAACGCTTCTTTAATTACCCGTTTATAGAACATGACCGATAACAACCCGAATATGGAATACAGTGCCGTATACAACAGCATAACTATGACCATGGGCAGCCAGAGCTCGGTTCCGAAGAAGAACCAGCCGGATTTAACGGCAAAGTAACTGTGGGACAACCCGACGACCAGCGGAATGCCGAAGTTGAACAGCTGCTTGATCTGAATCCCCTTCAGCAGGTTTCCTTGCGTGAAGCCCAGCTTCCGGAGAATGGTATAGTTCGGCTTCTCCTCTTCACCTTCATCCATCTGCTTAAAGTACAGGATACATCCTGAAGTAATCAGGAAGGTAAGTCCCAGGAATCCTACGATAAACATCATCAAGCCCATATTGCTCTTCTGGTTGAAGGCCATTTCCGTCTGAGATAGGTTCCCTGTTCCCTCGCTAATGTCGAGGCTCTTAAAGATTTGATTGGCCTGATCCACAGCATTTGGATCCACAATATCAATGCCGTGATAGACATTGGACTTCTTCTGGATCTTCGGATCCAGGTCTTGAACCAGCTTATCAAATACGGTCTGGTCCACAATCGCCGTTGGCAGCCCGCCGCTTGCATAATAATAGGATACGTAGGCTTCCTTGTCCAAGCCGATCAGCTTCTGCTTAAAGCTTTGCTTAGGGCTTATGAGTTCAATTTCCCCTGTGGTTTGAATCGCCATAAATTGCTGGATTGCGTCACTGTATCCCGTGAACAGCGTCTCCCCGGGGGAAACATCCTTGCCCTTCACGCTGGCATCACTGATTACCGGGATGATCATGGAACTGGAATCCACTTGCCCGGAGATTTCCAGGCTGGCCCCGATAATGTCGGATAGGTCCGCATTCACCTGGATTACGTCCCGTACGGTCTTCGTAAATTCGATATCTTCATCCGTAAGTGACTGGGTGAAGGCGGCATAGTCCTTCTGATCCGCTACCGCAAAATGGTTGGGCACGCCCTGCTCGGCCGATTTCTCCGCAGAATAGTATGAGATATAGCTGAGTGACAATAGTCCGATCGCAAGTGCGGATACGGTCGTAATGATGGTCAGCAGCAGCGCATTCGATTTCATGCGGAACATGATGGAGGAGAGGGACAGCACATCGTTCAGGGACAAGTAACCGCCCTTGCTCTTCCGAATCGCGTTGAATAGAAAGCTGACCGACCCCTTATAGAACAGATAAGTCCCGATGATAACCGATCCCAAGATCAGGATCATGGCCATGAACAGCTCGTTCATGGTGGTGAAATCTCCGCTGAACAGCTTGGTCGATACATAATAACCGAGAAGGATGAGTCCGATGCCGAGCAGTCCGAATAACATTTCGGCGAATGACATTTTCTTGATTTGGTTCTCGGTTGTGGATACGGCGCGGAAGAGGGACAGAATGCTCTGTCTTTTGATGAATGTATAATTCATGATCATAATCAGAACGTAGATGGCGGCAAACACAATCACGGTCTGGATCATCGCCTCGGTGGAGAAGGATAAAGCCGCTTCGGTATCTACGCCGGTCACCTTGAACAGTATCATCAGGATTAAGCGCGAAGCCGCGAAGCCGGCAAAAATACCGATGACCATCGAACCGAAATACAGAATCAGATTCTCCGCGCTAAGGATCCGGAATATCTTGCCCTTGGTCAGTCCGATGAGCTGAAACAGCCCGATCTCTTTGCTGCGCCGTTTAATAAAAATCGTATTGGCATACAGCAGGAATATCGCTACGATTGCCACGAGCAGCACGGAGGCAGCGCCAAGCGCTGCTGCTCCCTTCACAGAGCCCTTCGCTTCATCCATCGCCGGATCATATTGCAGCGTGACAAATGCGAAGTACAGACCCACGCTGAAGATGAGCGCAAATACGTACAGATAATAATTCTTGATATTCTTCTTCAAATTCCGGTAGATCAGATAATTAATGTTCATTCTGAACACCGCCTAGCACGCCCTGAGTTTTGATGATGTCATTGAAGAAGGCCTGCCGGGACTGCTCACCCTTGTTCAGCTGGGTATAGATCTGTCCATCCTTAATGAAGACGACCCGGGTGCAATAGCTGGCGGCCACGGGATCATGGGTAACCATGATGATCGTGGAATCGATCTTCTGATTTAATTCGCTTAGCTTGTTCAACAGATCGGAAGCGGACTTTGAGTCCAGCGCGCCTGTCGGCTCATCGGCAAAAATAATGCTGGGATCATGGATAAATGCGCGAGCCGCGGAGGTTCGCTGCTTCTGTCCCCCGGAAATTTGGTTCGGATATTTATCCTTGAGTTCGTAGATGCCAAGCTCGGTCGCGATTTTTTGGAATTTCTGATCCGCTTCTTTTTTCGAGACTTTCTTAATGGAGAGCGGCAGCAGCACGTTTTCCTTGACGGTCAATGTATCCAGCAGGTTGTACTCCTGAAAAATAAAACCCAGATGATGCTTCCGGAACTCCGCCAGCTCCTTCTCCTTCAGGCCCGTAAACTCCTTACCCTCGATCTTGATGCTGCCGAGGCTCACTTTATCGATTGAGGAAAGCACGTTCAGCAGCGTGGTTTTCCCCGAGCCCGATGCGCCCATGATGCTGACGAACTCGCCTTTATCCACGCGGATATCGATACCCTTCAGCACTTCCTGTTTATTGAATTTGTTGCCGTAGCTTTTATGAATTTGGTTTGCTTCAAGAATTGCCAATTTCACTCACTCCTTCGTTATCTGTCCTTATCATAAAGGAGTCGCAGCGCCTTTTCCTTCGATTCGCCGAACAAAGCGCAAAAGCATGTGACATTGTTGTCACATGCCGGTAACGCTCACAAAATCATTCCGTTTCGGAAAGATCAAGGTGAAGGTTGTGCCGATGCCGGGCCTTGATTCCACCTGAATGCGAATCAACAGGGCATCGGTTACTTTTTGCGTCAAATAGAGCCCCATGCCGGTCGCGGCACTGTCCTGATGCGAGGTGGTCGAGGTGAAGCCTTTGTCGAAAATACGGGGCATGTCCTTCGGATCAATACCGCGTCCGGCATCCTGAATGGCAAGTCTGACATGGTCATCCGTGAGATCACTCTCGATGCTGATGTCCGAAGCGCTGCTGTATTTGACCGCGTTGGTCAGCAGCTGACGGATGATAAAGCCCAGCCACTTGGCATCGCTGAGCACTTCCGTTACCCCAAGGGAAACGTCAAATCCGATGCCTTTCTGCATGCACCAAGACTTGAGCGCACGTATTTCCTGGAAGATGATTGGCTCAAGCGCGAATTTCTCGATCAGCAGATCATTCCGGATAAAGGGGATGCGCTTCTGGTGCAGCTGCTGGTCAAGCAGCAGATGGATGCGGAGCCACTCATACTGAAGCTGAGCCTTTAACGTTTCATCCTCCATGCGCTCGATCATCAATTGCATCGTGGTGAGCGGGGTTTTCACTTCGTGAATCCAGGATAACAGCTCGTCCTTCTCCCCTTGGATCTCCATTAGACGCATGGAGGATTCCTTCTTGAAGCGCTCGGTTTGAAGGGAGAGGATGTCCATGGCAATCGCCTCAAAGGGGTGCTCCGGCTCGCTGATGGCGGCTAAATCATAAGTGTCATCCCACGACTGGAGGCTTTTGTAAAACTTGGTTTCCCGGTTATACCTCACGAACAGAAACACCAGGAAGAACAGCATCGACAGAAAAACGATATAAAGAATGGGCAAGAACGGGATCTGGGAGTCCATGGCGGCTATGAACAGAAACAGCAGCTGCAGAAACACGAAGAACAGAATCCAGCTTAGTCGTTCCCGGATGTAGGCGATCATCATGCATGGGCCTCTTCCGTGGCGATATAACCTTGTCCCACCTTGGTTTCGATGTAGGGATCAAGCCCGAGGGGCTCCAGCTTCTTTCGCAGCCGATTGACGTTGACCGTTAACGTATTATCGCTGACAAAATGCTCGTTATCCCATAAACTCTTGATCAGATCCTCACGGCTGACGATTTGATTCTTTCGCTCCATGAGGATTTTCAGAATGAACATTTCATTCTTTGTCAGTTCAGCGGTGCCCTGGGAGCTGCTAATGGTATTCTTACCGAATTCGACGGTGGCTCCCCGCCATGTTCTCAGCTCGGTCCGTTCGGTATTGTAATTGTATACCCGGCGCAGAGTGGCCTGGATTTTGGCAACCAGGACATCAAAGTGGAACGGCTTCTGAATGAAATCGTCGGCTCCAAGCTGCATGGACATCACCATATCGGTCGGATGATCGCGGGAAGACAGGAAGATAATCGGCACGTTCGAGTGGGAGCGAATCATTCGGCACCAATGGAACCCGTCAAACTTCGGCAGCTGGATGTCGATAATGACCAGATCGGGCTGAACCGCTGTAAATTCCTGAAGTACGGCACTGAAATCCCGTACGCCATAAACGTTATACGACCATTTGGACAAGCGCTCCTGCATTTCATGGAATAGGGTTACGTCGTCTTCGATTAACATAATTTTAAACAAGAGATTCACCACGCTTTATAAGGTTGATCAAAGCCCCCTTAGCAAACCTTCCCGGTGCTAAAAAAGCTGACTAGTGAACTAGCAAATTACTGCAGCATTTCATTCCCAGTGTATAGCAAAATGTCGATATGTGCTATCTGTGGGACCCATCCGCGTGTGCGTATATGACGAGGCTTAAATACCTATTTACAAACATTTCCTATCTTCCCATAATAGAATTGAGCCTATGACCTGGGAGGGGACAAATATCGTTATGTATAAGAAGTTCAAATGGTTGACTGTACTCGTTGCAGCTGTGCTGGTTGTTATGACAGGATGTCAGGCCGTCGGGGGACTGGATATCAACAAGGCGTTGCTTACCAGTCTCGATGTTAAATCCAGCGAATCCAAAGCAAGTATTCGATTCGAGGTGGTGCCATCGGACAAGGCCCTATCGACTGAAGATAAAGAAGCAATTGATCTCATTAATTCGTTATCTCTGAATATGGACCATGCCATCGTGCAGGATAGCAAAACGGTGTCCATTCAAGGCAGTATCCAATATTCGGACAAGAAGATTCCGCTTCATGTGTCCATGGATTCCAAAGGAATGGCGATTCAATTGGAAGGCGCCAAGCAGCCGTTCTATTTATCGATGGATACGACCGTTCCCGGATTGCCTGATACCAGTCAATACGAACAGGCGATCCAAGATGTCGTGAAGAAGGCTGCCGGACTCGTGCTGAAGCATTTTCCAAATCCATCAACAATTGCGGTGAAGTCCGCTCAGGAGAAGGTGAACGGAGAAAGCCTGAACCTGACGCATCTCCACATGGAGCTCACCGGCGAAGAGATCTTGAACATGGTTAAGCCTTTCGCCGAAAGTCTGCTTAAAGATGAAGCGGGCTTGAAGCAAGTGATCGGCGATGCTTATGATGCCATTTATCCGATGATAACCAGCATCGGCGAGGCCTACGGCGAAGATATAGAACTCCTGCCACAGGAATCCAAGGAGGAGGTCGTCGCTTCGCTCTACGAGATCGTGCACGGCGCACTGATCGAATTCACGGAGAACTATGACGAACAGAAGGAACAGTTACTGGAGGAGCTTCCGGGATCCGAAACCGTCTTCGGCAAGGATACGATCCTCAAGCTGGACTACTATTTCGATGAGCAGCTGAATACGCGCAAGAATGCGCTGGAGCTGACCGTCGCGCTTCCGGCTTCCGAGGACCTGCCATTGAAAGCATTCAAGGTGTATTCCGAAGGCGAAGTGTGGAATATCGGCGGCGCAGTGAAGGCCAATCAGGTGGACACGTCCAAAGGCGTGCTGGACGTCTTGAATGAATCGGTGACGCCGGGTCAAGTGCTGCGGAACTTTGAGAAGGATTCCCAAATCTATAACGTGTTGAAGGATGATCTGAAAATCACGCACAAAACGATGTTTCTTAGTCCCGAAAGCGATGATTATGGATATGGTGTAATCAAGAAGAACAATCAGAGCTTCGTTCCGCTTCGTTACTTGACAGACCAATTGGACGCCGAAGTGAAGTGGACCAAAGGTTCCAAGAAAATTACAGTCGTCAATGATCTGACAGGGGAAGAAATCGTATTGACCGTAGGCTCCAAAACAGCCAGCGTCGGCGGTAAAAACGTGACGCTGCAGGCAGCTCCATTCGTTCATAACAACGGATCTACCTACGTTCCGCTCCGGTTTATGGCAGAAGCGCTCGGTGCGACGCTTCACCTGGAGGGCGATGGCTGGATTTCGATTAAGCGTGATTAATGATAATTGTTATTGATAACGGGCTGGCCTGGGTATGCCTGTTATGAAACCTATACAAGGTAAAGTATTGCGGGGCTGTTTCCTATCATCTTGGGATGGTGGGAAACAGCCCTTTTTGTCATTACTTCCTTCATCGCATGAACTGTACCGGTACAGTTTCAGCTATTTCAAATCGTAACAGGATTCTCCCTGCCGTAAGATAAGTAACAAATGCATCAACCTTCCGGTTGTCATCAAAAAAAGAAGATGAAGGAGAATACATAGTATGAATATACCGCATACAAGCCGTGCCTATGCCGCCGCGTTAGGATATACGGCCATCATTGGTTTTTCGTTTATGTTTGTAAAGCTGGCGCTGATCCATGCTAACCCGTTGGATACGCTGGCACACCGGTTCACCATTTCGTTCATTGCCGCATCGCTCGCGCTTCTCATAGCCCGTAGAAAGGTCCCGCTGGATTTGAAACGGCTGCTGACCATCGTGCCGCTGGCGATTTTTTATCCGTTCCTGTTCTTCACGCTCCAAACCTTCGGTTTGGTCTACACCTCTTCAGCCGAGGCCGGGATCATCCACGCTACGGTACCGATCTTTACGATGCTCTTGGCATCGCTGCTATTGAAGGAACGCTCCGGCTGGGCACAGAAGCTGTTTACCGTATTGTCGGTGACAGGGATCATTTCTATCTTCGTGCTGAAGGGTGTTTCCTTCGAGACATCGAGTACACTTGGGATTGTGCTAATTCTGCTGTCGGCGCTTTCCAACGCTATTTACAGCGTGATGGCCCGCAAGCTAACGCAGAAGCAGCCGGTACTGGATATAACGTTCATCATGTCGATGATCGGATTCGTGCTGTTTAACCTGATATCGGCCGCTCAACATGCCGCGCAGGGGACGCTTGTCCATTATTTTGACCCGTTCATGCATCCGTCCTTCGTATGGGCCGTTCTGTATCTTGGCGTTCTATCCTCCCTTGGAACATCGCTACTGTCGAATTATTCCTTATCCAAGATGGAAGCATCCCGAATGGGCATCTTTAACAATCTGGCTACCGTCGTCACGATTTTCGGAGGTGTCGCCTTTTTGAATGAAGAGCTGGCTTATTATCATGTTATCGGCGCAGCACTCGTCATTATCGGGGTGATCGGGACCAGCCTTGCCGGGAGGTCCAAGAGCGCTAGTCGTAAGGCACTTGGGCGGAACAAGTCGAAACCAGCTTAATCTGTTTAATGTAGAGAAATTGTCGAGTTCCACCCTGTATAATTACAGGCTGTAGCATCTGTTAACACTGCCACTTGTCATAATATTCTACTAAAAACAGATGAAATCATACTTAGAGGTGGAGTTAAACTATGAAAAGGAAAGGAAGCATGCTGGCTCTCATTGTCATCTTGATGGTCCAGGGTATATTTGGTACGGGCTTTGGCACATTCAATGGGCAGAGGGTCAGCGCGGCTGGGGCAGCTAATCCTGCATCAGGTCCGGGTAACGGAACATCCGTTACTAACGCGGTATACGGGGCAGGCTCAGGGCAGAGCATTCTGACGAATGTCACTGTCCAGGATTCGAAGGGGACCGTCATCGACTCGGTCTACAATCCGAATGCGGGTCGGGTAGAGCTAGGCTCCGACGTCATCCTGCTCTACGATTGGGAGCTTGGGGACAATCATAACTATGTGGATGGCTCAACGTTTGAGTTCGATCTGCCCAAGGCATTCAAACTGTACAACAGCATCAACGGGGTTCTTGAGACGGACATCGGGGATGTGGGGACCTTCACCGTATCTGTGGACGGTCATGTTGTGATGACGTTCAACACGGAAGTGGAAAACTCCGAAGTCCGGGGAACGCTGAGATTCCAGACCGAGCTAAGCAAAGAGGGAATCAGCGGCGGTAATCCGGATGTTGAAATCCCGATTGAGCTTCGGGATGGCGTGAAGCAAATCATTATCCCGGTGAAGCCGGCAAAAGGCAATCTTCTGGACAAGAGCGGCAAGGTTGTCAATGATGCCAGGGGCAAACCGTCCGCGATCGTATGGACGCTTCAAGTCAATACGGTCTTGGAACGGATAGACAAGCCCGTTATAGTGGATCTGATTCCCTCCGGGCTTACGCTGGAAACAGGCTCCGTGAAGATCAACCATCTCACCGTTAATGTGGATGGCAGCACCGCGGTTGGCGCCGAAGCGGCCATCGGAGAGTTTAGTATCGACACTTCCGATGCTTCTAAATTAGTCGTCACCAAGAGTTCGCCGATGAATTCGGCGTATCAAATCGAGTACTCTACGACGATTGACGCAGGGGATACATCGGAATTCCTCAATACGGCAACGTTGTTGGATAACGGTCAGCAGAAGGCTTATGCCGAGAATAAACAGACAATTGACCGTGGGGAAATTTTAACGAAAAGCAAGGTGCATTACGATGAGAAAACCCGGACGATCGATTGGTCCATCCTGTATAATTCCCGCGAAACCACCATTCTGGCAGCGGATGCTAGGCTTGAAGATCGTTTTAACTCAACGCAAGAGTTAGTAAACGGTTCACTTCAAGTCAAGGACACACAGACAGGTGTGATTCTGACGGAAGGAACAGATTATGTCCTTACGCCGGTGGTTAGCAGCGGAGGGAAAACCGGGTTCGATCTAAAGTTTGAAAAAGACATTACCACTGAGCACGAGATAACTTATCAGACCAAGGCAAGCGGGCGTGTCATTAAGGACGAAACTGTAACGAACAGCGTGTATGCGAACGGTGTGACGAGAAGAGCCGAGCAATGGATGCAGAGCAAGGCGCTTATAAAAAGCAACGATGGCATCGACTACAAGGACAAAACGATCAAATGGAAAATCACGCTTAACCAAGACGCTTACAGCATGGACAACGTGATACTGGAGGACTTGTTTACGAATGGCGGGCTTGAGCTGACTGGCCCCATCGTTGTAAAGGATGCTGTCGGTACCCCTTGGGATGAGGGTTCAGATTATACGGTGGATGCGAGCACCCCTGACCAGGGCTTTACCGTAGAATTCCTTAAGCCTATTGACAAGGCAATCATTATCACGTACACAACCAAGTTTGACTATGATCTCCGCCAAAATAAGGATAACGAGAGCTTTTGGAACCGTGCCGATTTATCCTGGGAGGAAGGCGGCAAGCCGTTCTCGGCGACTAGAAACGCGAGCCTGAAGCCCAACCCATTGACTGTTGAAAACGGGGATAAATCGGGAGTCTATGATGCCGTTTATAAGGAGATTACCTGGACCATCCAGGGGAATTACAATTTCAATAGTGTGGACAAACCTGTCGTTAAGGACAAGCTGGTTTCTCCACAGCAGTACGTAGATGGGTCATTAGAAGTGTATAACCTGAATGTAGACGCTTCAGGGAATACAAGTAGAGGGGTTGTAATCCCATCCACTCAGTATTCGGTAACGGTGCCGTCGGAGACGAACGGAAATGAACTGCAAATTGCCTTTAAGGATAAGATTGACGCTCCGTTCCTGATCACGTTCAAAACCGCGTTGGGTGATCGAATCATAGAGCGGGAATCGATCGCCAACGAAGCGATATTGATGGACGACAATACGCCTGTCTCCAGCTGGAATGGTTCAGCTAGAGTTCCGCGGGGCGGAGAGTATGTTGCGAAGACCGGGGTCCAAAACGGCGAAAAGATCGAGTGGACGCTGCATATTAATCGGGGTCAGTCCTACGTGGAAGCAGCCAAAGTCAGCGACGAGCCGTCAGGCAACCTGATCTTGGTCGAGGATTCCTTCCGCTTGTACGAGACCAAGGTTGCGATGGACGGAACGGTCACGAAGACGGACACACTCGTTAATCCTTCGGATTATAAACTGCAATTTATCTATGGCGATACCGAGAAGTTCGTATTGGAATTCTTGAGCCCGATAGATCGTCCTTACATTTTGGAATACGAGACGCTGATTGATGCTGCCGACCGGGAAGTTGTCAGCAATTCGGCTGGCTTTGAAGGTAAAGGCATTACGGCTGGAATTACAGATAGTAAACAAAGATTCGAAGTTCGCATGTCTTCTGGCTCCGGCAGCGGTTCGGGCGTTCGAGGAAGTCTGGAGGTCTTGAAGGTGGACAAGGCTGATCCGTCGCTTACATTGGAAGGAGCAACGTTTGTTCTTCAAGACACGCAAGGCAAGCGTCCTGAAGTGACGCTTACAACCGATGCAGCTGGAAAGGCTTTGTTTACGAAGCTGCTCTACGGCGATTACATTCTCAAGGAGACTTCGGCTCCTCAAGGATATGTAATCGATCAAGCAACTACATCCATTACGATCGATTCAAGCATTAAACAGACTGGCAACATCAAGCGAATCACCATAACGAATAGCAAGGATAGCGTTCCGCCAGGACCGGGCCCGGATCCGGGCAATCCGGATCCAAACCCGGGGAACCCGGATCCAAACCCGGGCAATCCGGATCCAAACCCAGGGAACCCGGATCCAAATCCGGGCAATCCGGATCCCAATCCAGGGAACCCGGATCCAAACCCAGGTAATCCGGATCCAAATCCGGGGGACCCCGATCCGAATCCGGGCAATCCGGATCCAAACCCAGGTACATCACCGGGTGGCGAAACACCAGGTGGTAATACCGATGAAGCAACGCCAACCGTTCCCGGGGAAATTGTACAACCTGGGGAAACCGATCCCGTCGTACCGGGCGAAGTTGATCCAGTACCAATCCCTGTAGAGGTACCGGAAGATGATGACACCCAGGTTGGGAACGAGACGGCGAAGCCGGAAGATCCTTCTACACCATCCGCCGAGAATGATACGAATCGTAATCCGGTTCATGAAACTAAGCCGGAAAGCGGCCCAATTGCGACGCTCCCCAAAACAGGGGAGAGCAATCCAGTACCGTTCCAACTCGGAGGACTGGCACTCATGCTTGCAGGCTTCTTCTTAAGCCGCCGTCTGCGTAACAAACGTCAATAATTTGATGATATCCCCTTCTCCCTGCGTGTAAACTGGAGAGGGGGATTTGAATTTCAATCATAGTAGGGAAGGAGGGCTGTTCATGCGGAAACTTTCGGTTGGCTTGATTCTTGTCGGACTTCTCATATTCTTATATCCGTTCCTCCGCGATTGGAATGCAGACCGCCAACAAAGGGATTTACTGAAGGAAGCAGCGCAAATTGAGGCTGAGGCTCAACAGGGTTCCGCTCGAGATAATGTTGCTGTTCATTACAAGGAGCTGTCCCGGATCCTGGACGAGGGAGAGACAGCGGACTCAACACTGGAGGAACAGACTGGTTATGAAGAAGGTTCGCCTATCGGCATTATCACCATTAGCAAATTAGAATTAGAGCTTCCTATTCTGGAGGGAGCAACCCAGTCGAATATGAAGAATGCAGCTGCTCACGTTACAGGGACGGCAAGACTCGGAGAAGCCGGTAATGCTGCCATTGCAGCCCACCGGGCCCATAAGACCGGACGTCTATTCAATCGATTAAATGAGCTCACATATGGGGATGAGATCATCATTAAGACGGATGGCCGTGAATTGATTTACCGAGTCGGCCAGATTTCCATCGTAGAACCGACCGATGTATCTGTCCTGGAAGGAGACGCGGATGAGCAGATCATTACACTGATCACTTGCGATCCTCTCTACGAGGCTACACATCGTTTGATTGTGCAGGCTGAACTCGTTTCCGATTAAGTGTCTCTTAAGGATCGTTAAGATCTTGGAGAGAACGACTTTCGTTAGCTCCTAAAAAATTGGGCTTGAGATATTAGGTATTACCTAATAAAATAAGGTGCAAGCTAATTTTTCGTGGGATGGGAGGGGACCCTTTGCTCGAATGGATGCTACGTAATGTGATGGCGGAGAGAGGGATATGGTCGGGAGCCGCTTTGGCGCGGCTGATGAAAGAGAAGGCGAATTACAGCTTATCAGCTGCTTCCATTAGTGCATTGCTGACGAACCAGCCCAGGCAGATGAAGGCAGAGACGTTAGATGCCCTTTGCACAACCTTAGAGTGTACTCCAGGTGACTTATGGGTGCATACACCTCCTTCTAGAACTAAGGGGGCTTAAGTGAATGACGGTTAAAGCTATTGTGCCATTCGGTGATCCGATCTTACGAAAGATCGCCCGGCCAGTCGATACCGTAAACGCCAGAGCAATGAAGATTCTGGATGATATGGCGGAGACGCTGTATGACAGTGAAGGGCGCGCTGGTCTTGCCGCACCCCAAATCGGTATTTTACGAAGGCTTATTGTCATGGACTGCGGAGAAGGTTTGATCGAGCTGATTAATCCGGAAATCGTAGAGATGGACGGGGAACAGATGGGCCCCGAAGCTTGTCTGTCCTATCCGGGGTATTACGGATATGTGAAGAGGGCCAATAAGGTTAAGGTAAAGACATTGAATCGTCAAGGCCAGACGGTGATCCTCGAAGGCGAAGATTATCTGGCCAGATGTATGCAGCACGAGATTGATCATCTGAACGGCATATTGTTTGTGGACCATGTTCGGGATGGTTGGTTGTATCACGAGGAGACCCACCAGCGCATCCAGCTGTTTCCTGTCATTGGATTATCCAATACTGGCGTGTAACGGACATGAGGACACTCTTATAAGGAATAGAAATAGAACGGCCGGATGTTCTTATGTCCGGCCGTTTTTTTATATCATTCACGACCAAAATAAGATATTGAACTTAGAAGGTTGACGGAACAGAATGGTCGTGATATTATTATCTTAAATTAAAGATGTTTTAAGTCGAAATAATAATTTTTGAAGGTCGGGCAAACACTTTCTAAATAGAAGAGACGGGGGAAATTAACCATGAACGGATTAAAAGGAATTCACCATGTAACAGCCATTACGAGCAGTGCCGAGAAGAACTACGAGTTTTTCACCTATGTGCTCGGCATGCGACTTGTGAAGAAAACAGTTAATCAGGACGATATTCAAACATACCACCTGTTCTTTGCGGATGACAAGGGTAGTGCCGGCACCGATATGACCTTCTTTGATTTTCCGGGTATCCCGCAAGGCAGACACGGCACAGACGAGATCTACAAAACCTCGTTCCGTGTTCCTGACGATGCAGCGCTTGAATATTGGGTCAAGCGATTTGATCGGCTGGATGTAAAGCATCAAGGCATTCAAGAGTTGTTTGGCAAAAAGACACTCGCCTTTGTTGATTTTGACGATCAGCAGTATCAGCTCATCTCCGATGAGAACAACGAGGGCGTGGCTTCAGGAACTCCTTGGCAGAAGGGACCGATTCCGCTGGAGCACGCGATTACAGGACTTGGCCCGGTGTTTGTACGGGTGTCCAACTTCGATTATTTCAAGGATATGATGGAGAAAGTGCTCGAATTCAAGGAAATCGGCAAGGAAGGTTCGCTTCACCTGTTTGAGGTTGGTGAAGGCGGCAATGGCGCACAGGTGGTTGTCGAATACAACGCCGTGCTTCCAAGAGCTCAGCAGGGCTTCGGCACTGTACACCACGCGGCTTTCCGGGTAGAGGACCGCTCGGTGCTGGAGCATTGGATCAAGCGTCTTGACGACTTTCAATTCCATACGTCGGGCTTTGTAGACCGCTATTTCTTCCAGTCCTTGTACGCGCGAGTTGCACCTCAAATTCTGTTTGAGTTTGCAACGGACGGTCCAGGCTTCATGGGAGATGAGCCATATGAAACTCTGGGCGAGAAATTGTCCCTGCCTCCATTCCTGGAGCCAAAGCGCGAACAGATCGAGAGTATGGTTCGTCCAATCGATACCGTGCGCAGCACGAAGGAATTCGTGAAGGAATAATGCAATTCATCTTTGAGAGGCAATTCGGATGGTTTATGACCATCCGGATTGTTTTTTTTGTACCGTGACAAACACGACTCCTCTTCATTCCGTAACATCCGAACTAAACGGATGGTCCACAATGTACAGCCAGCTTCCATCAGGCTGTTGTCTCACGATCTCGGAGGTATAACCTTGCAGCACAAGAGGTTGGCCATCCGGGTCCACGGTATGCAAGGTGAAATGGGCACGCAGCATAGCGATATTTTCAAAGGGAATGCAGTATAGATTGGTGGAGACCATCTTGCCCTGAAGCAGCAGCAGTTCCTCCAGCGTATGGCGGAAGGAATGAATTCCGATCTCCAGGCTTCCATTGCTGTGGACATGAATACTGTTCAGTTCATACAACGCCAGCATTTGATCGATGTCCCCTGAGTTATATGCATCAGCAAATGCGGCATTCATCACCTCCGGCTTCCAGACTCGGCTTGCGGGAATGGACGGTTTCATTGAATCTCCTCTTTCTGTATGATGATAGCCATAGCCTATCTGAAAATGAAAGCTGTGATAAGTACGCACAATTTTATGACATAGTCATCTATTTATGACCAATGACTTAAAGGAGGTTCAGCAATACATATGCCATATCAGGATGAGCGGTATGAGTGCCCGGCTGAAGTGGGCCTGCACATGATTAGTGGAAAGTGGAAGCCTCGAGTGCTGTATGAACTGTTTCAGCAAACGCTGCGTTTTGGTGAACTGCATCGGAGAATACCGGAAGTATCAAGGCATGTGCTTACCGTTCAATTGCGTGAGTTAGAGGAGAGCGGCATCGTGAAACGGACGGTGTATCAAGAGGTCCCCCCCCAAGGTGGAATACTCCATAACGGAGTTCGGTACCCATTTCAAAGCGGTGCTCGAGCAAATGGTCATTCTGGGACAACAGCATATCGATACGCAACAGGTTCCTAACGAATAGTACTTCAAGTTCCCCTCGATCAGAAGAATCATCCCCTGCTGCACACTTTTACCGATGAAGTACATCAATTCTGGTTTAAATACAAATACTGTATAGGAATGGATGACTTAATAGCCTGAGGTGGAGCATATGTTCAAGAATATCGTGTTTACGGTTTCGGCCGTTATCATTGCCATTCTTGCTATTCTAGGGGCTGCTATGCCTGGAGCATTCGGTGAAGTGGCAGGGTATTTGTACAGATTTACGACGAATACGTTCGGCTGGTTCTATCTGCTCTCGATCTTTGTGATTATTATCTTTTTGATCTGGGTGGCAGCCAGTAAATACGGAACGATTCGCCTTGGCGGAGATAAGGAGAAGCCCGAGTATCCGTTCTTCACCTGGATCGGAATGCTGTTCTCTGCGGGGTTTGGTGTAGGGCTGGTGTTTTGGGGCGTGGCCGAACCCATGAGCCATTTTTTTAAGACGCCGTTCGGGGGCGTCCAAGCACAAGGTGTGGACGCAGCGCGTGTGGCTATGGGCTATTCTTTTTTTCATTGGGGGATTAGTCAGTGGTCCGTGTTTGCCCTTGTCGGACTTGTGATCGCGTTTCTTCAATTCCGTAAGCAGAAGGATGGGCTGGTGTCTACAGCACTGGAGCCTGTCACCGGCTCGAAGCCCGCTGTGAAGAATACAATTGATATCCTAGCGGTAATTGCAACAGTCATGGGCATCGCGACTTCCATTGGACTTGGCGTCCTGCAGATGAGCGGTGGTTTGAACACGATTATGGGAGTAAACAACGGCGTTGGGTTGCAATTAATCATGCTGGGGCTTATTTACGTTGCTTATATGATCTCGTCAACAACCGGGCTTGATAAAGGGATTAAATACTTAAGCAACCTGAACCTCGCGATGGCGCTCATTTTTCTGTTGTTTGTGTTTGTTAGCGGACCATCCGTTTTCATTCTGGAGACCTTTACATTGGCGCTGGGCGATTACATTACGAATTTCGTATCGTACAGCCTGCGGCTTCAACCCTATGCCGAAGGTACATGGGTACGGGAATGGACGATCTTTTACTGGGCCTGGGCAATTGCTTGGTCTCCGTATGTAGGAGCTTTCGTGGCGAGGGTATCCAAGGGAAGAACGGTTCGCGAATTCATTGTGGGCGTGATGGTTGTGCCGCCAGTCATTGCCTGTTTATGGATCGCGGTATTCGGCGGGACGGCCATCTGGTTTGACCTGCACGAGGGCACAGGGATTGCCGCAGCCGTTAATGCAGATGTGACATCTGCTCTGTTTCAGCTCTTTAACCAATTACCCTTCTCCATGGTCATGAATGTGCTGGCGATTTTACTTATTCTGACGTTCCTGGTAACATCAGCGGACTCAGCAACCTACATCTTATCCAGCATGACCACTTATGGCAGTCTGAACCCTCCTCAAGTGGCAAAAATCGTGTGGGGCACGCTCATGGCAGCCATAGCCGGTGTACTGCTGTTTGCAGGCGGGCTGGAAGCCTTGCAGACGGCTTCATTGATTGCGGCATTGCCGTTTACGGTGCTGCTGCTGTTGTTGGTCATTGCCGTAGTGAAGCTGCTGAGCCGAGAGCCGATTCCGATTCGGAAGGCTGATCTGAAACGGTTCCGGCGCCTGGAGGAGGCGGCCAACCGGGGGAAGAAGTAAAGGGCTAACACTCGGCCGAACGAGATTTCTTACTCCCTACGCGATAAAGAGGGCATCCATGCGGTGCCCTCTTTATTTTGTGCTCGAAAATGACGGCAGCCATAGCCAAACCAGTCAAAAAAGCCCTTATTACACCTGAAATAGTGCAATAGGGGCTTAGGCATTCAGTTAAACAGAGAATAATGGTTATTTTTTCTTCAGCAGCAAATATACAAAATACGGCGCGCCGATGATGGCGACCATAATGCCTGCGGCGATGCCGTCAGGATCCACGATATTGCGTCCGATCGTGTCCGCGAGCAGCAGCAGCCAGCCCCCGATCAATACGGCAATCGGAATGTACATCTGATTCCGCGGGCCAACCAGGGCTTTGGCAATGTGTGGACCCATGAGTCCGATGAATGTAATCCCGCCCGTAACGGATACCGCGGATGCTGCAAGCGCTACGGCAGCCAGAAGCAGCACGATACGCTCCTTCTCAATGGATACGCCGACGCCGATGCCCACGGGATCGCTTAATCCCAGCAGATTCATGCGCTGCGCTTTGTACAGGGTGAACGGAATCAGGATGATCAGCCAGGGCAGCAGCGCCGCAATGAAGGGCCAATCGGTTCCATATATCCCCCCCGCCAGCCACTTGGCAATAAAATCGACTTTGGTCCGCTCGGCAGACGACGTGAGCACAATCATGACGCCCGAGAGTGCCATGGAGAACCCGACACCGGTAAGCACCAATTTAACGGGCTGCAGGCCTTCACCTTTTCGGAAAGAGAACAGGTAGATGCCTACGGCCGTTAGCACAGCTCCGATAAATGCCGCCAAGGGCAGCATGTATATAAAGGAGCCGGCTTCGATCGGGAAGAACAGGAAAAATACGGCTACGCCGACCCCGGCCCCCGAGTTAATGCCGATAATTCCGGGATCCGCGAGATCATTTCGGGTAATGCTCTGCAGAATGGCACCCGATAAGGCGAGCGCCATTCCGGCCAGCAAAGTAATAAGCATGCGCGGCAAGCGCACATCGAAGATAATGAATTTCTCTTTGAAGCTGCCTTGGCCCAGCAGGGTTGGAATAATCCGGTCATAGCTAACGGACGAATAACCGAGACCCAGACCAACGAGGACTGTAACCACTGTAAGGATCAACAAGACCAGAAATGTAATGCGTTGTTTTCTTATTAACGATGGATGAATCATGACAGTCCCCGCCCTCCTTTGCGTACGATAAACAGGAAGAAGGGCAATCCCATGATGGCGATCAGAGCAGCTACGGGTGTTTCGTAAGGAGCATGCAGCGTACGTCCAACCGTGTCGGCAAACAGCATGAAGATGGCTCCCACGAGGGCGGACATCGGAATGACATGGCGGTAGTCGGTTCCGACGATCCCGCGGACGATATGGGGAATCATCAGGCCGAGGAAGGCCAGATTTCCCACCAAGGCCACAGAGGTTCCAGCCAGGAGAACAATCACGACAAACAGGATGCCTTTGATAGCAGCAATGTTCTGTCCCAAACCGACGGCGACTTCTTCACTCAGGCTAAGGATGGTCAGCTGTCTTGATAACACGATGGCAATTAGAATTCCAATGAGAATAAACGGAAATATCGTCTGCAGCTGTCCCCATGATGTGCCGATCACACCGCCTGCCGTCCACATGGACACATCCTTGGATATTTTAAAATAAATGCCGATTCCTTCAGCAATGGCGTACAGGAATGCGGATACGGCTGAGCCAGCCAGTACCATCTGCAAGGGAGAGAAGCCGCCCTTTCGCATGGCTCCGATGCCGAAGACCATCACGGCACCGACCGCTGCTCCGATGAAGCAGGCCACCATAATGCCAAAATAATTGGCAGCCGGCAGGAAAGCCAGCGTGAAGGCAAGCGCTGCATTCGCCCCGCTGGTAAGGCCAAGCAGGCCGGGATCCGCCAGCGGATTGCGGGTAATGCCCTGCATGATGGCGCCGGAGACCGCAAGCGCGGCTCCGACCAGAATGGCGGCAACCTCACGGGGCAGGCGGATTTCGCGAAGGAGGGATAATTTCTCGCCCTCCATCGAGGTGGTAAGGGCAAACCATACATCCTTGATGCTGGTTTCAGCTGCGCCGAACACCATCGCAACAACAAACATGCCTATAAATACGATGATGCCTGCAATCAATTTGATGGAAATAGGAATGGACCGTTTCGTAGGCATTGTCAATGGAATCATCTTTTCATCTTAAAGTTGGAATATGCAATCGAAATAAGTCTGAGCAAAGGCAGCCTAAATGCTAGTTGCCCAAAAAGTGTTCCGTAATGAACTCCAGTTGGTACTCCAGCGTGGTGGCATCATTAAAATAAATCCGGTTTCCGTCTGCTTCGTATACGCGGCCATTCTTCACCGCCGGGATTTGCTTATACGTCTCGGTTTGCTGGAAGGACGTATCGGCATCGGCAAATTTGCTCAGAATAACATAGTCGCCGGCATACTCCGGCAGCACTTCCGCGGAAAGGGCATAGTAACCGTCCTTCAGTGCCATTTCTTTCACTTTTTCCGGCATGTTCAGCTTCATTTCCTGATACAGGATTTCAGTACCGCGCCCCCAGTTATCGCCGTATACATAAAGCTGTTTATCAAAGCTCTCGATAACGGATACGGTGGCGTCTTCTCCAATTTTGGCACGGATGTCCTCACCGGCTTTTTGCGCCCGTTGCTTGAAATCATCGATCCAGGCTTGGGCTTCTTTTTCTTTGTTCACAAGCTTGCCGATTTCAAGATGCTGCGTCAAATAATCGACTTTTCCGTAGGTGAAGGTCACGGTTGGGGCAATCTCTTTCAGCTTATCGACGTTCTTGATAGTGGACAGGCCGATGATGAGGTCGGGGTCCAGCTCGATGATTTTTTCCAGGCTTTCATCCGTGACTTCTTCGGCATCCTTGATTTTGTCCGCAAATGCGGGATTGGCCTTGGACCAGGAATCAACGCCCACCATGTTGACGCCGAGTGCAAGCAGGTCGCCTACGTAAGAGGACAGCACAACCACGCGCTGCGGATTGGCAGGCACTTCGACGGGTCCGTTCTCGGACTCATATGTAATGGTCCCGGATGGAGCTTCGCTTTGTTCCGTTTTCGGTGTTTCGGCCGTTCCTGTATGATTGCTGCTTGTCTCCGCAGGCTTGCTGCTGCAAGCGCTAAGAATGAGCAGCAGCGCTATAAACGGGATGAGTAGTTTCTTCGTAGTTGTCGTTTTGCTCCGTTTTGAGTACATCCTCTTTTTCCCCTTTTAATAGATTGTATGTGATACAGATCGGTTTTGCGGTGCGCGGATCGCGGCCGATCTCGGCGTCGATATGGAATACTTTCTTTAATACGTCGTGTGAAATGACGGCTTCCGGATCTCCGGCCTGAATGATGTCTCCATCCTTCATCGCGATTATGTAATCAGCGAATCTGGCGGCTTGGTTTAAATCATGCAGAACCATAACAATGGTACGCTCCTGCTCGATGTTAAGCCTCTCCAGCAGTTCCAGGATCTCGAGCTGATGCGCCATGTCCAAATACGTTGTCGGTTCGTCGAGGAAGATCATTTCGGTCTCCTGAGCAAGTGCCATCGCAATCCACACCCGCTGTCTTTGTCCCCCCGATAGAGCATCCACCGAGCGATATTTGTAATCCTGGGTCCCGGTAACCTCCAGCGCCCAGTCAATCACTTCCATATCCTGCTTGGTCAAGCGGCCAAAACCGCGTTGATGAGGATATCGGCCATAGGAGACAAGCTCGCCAACCGTTAAACCGCCCGGTCCTTCCGGAGTTTGGGGCAGAATGGCCAGCTTCTTCGCCAGCAGCTTGGTGTTCATCTTGGCGATTTCTTCTCCATCCAGAATGGCAGCACCGGACTGGTAAGGAATAATGCGGGTAACAGCCTTCAAAAGAGTGGATTTGCCGCAGCCGTTCGGCCCAATAATGGTTGTGATTCTTTTATCGGGAATATCTACGTTAAGACGATTCAATATCAGATTCTCGCCGTAACCGACGCTTATTCGATCTGTACTTAGGCGAATCATCATTTCACCTCCAGAGTAGTTAGCTATCAAACGATAATGATTCTCAATTTCATCCATAAATATAATGTGGGGCCGCATTGTTGTCAATAAATATCTTAATGGAAATTTTAAATAATATTCATTTTTCAGCCGAATAATATCCATATATAGATTTGGAAGAGTGATACAAACCTAAATATAGGCGAAATTGTGACAATATGAATTTTTTCTAAATGATTGATTGTAAAACGGTGAAAGGCAACGTATACTAATTGATAATGATAATCATTTACGTTACAAGGTGATCACAAACAGCCTTTTAATCTATAGACCGGGAGTGAAATGCATGAGTGGGAAAGAGATATTTGATGTAACGGTTATTGGTGGAGGACCAGCAGGATTATATTCTGCTTTTTATAGTGGACTGCGCGGCATGAAAACCAAGATTATAGAATATCAACCCATGCTTGGCGGGAAGGTTCACGTCTATCCGGAAAAAATGATATGGGACGTCGGCGGACTGACACCCGTTCCGGGCGCGAAGCTGATCGAGCAGATGGTTCAGCAAGGTCTGACGTTTAATCCCGAAGTGCTGTTAAACGAGAAGGTTGAATCGATCACCCGCAATGAGGAAGGGCTGTTCGAATTACATACGGCGAATTCCGGCGTGCATCTGTCCAAAACGGTCATCGTGGCGGTCGGCGGAGGCATCCTGAATCCGCAGAAGCTGGATATCGAAGGAGCCGAGCGGTTTGAGGTGTCGAACCTGAACTACACGGTGAAGTCCCTGCAGCATTTCAAGGGCAAAACGGTGATTGTGTCCGGCGGAGGAAACTCGGCCGTGGATTGGGCGAACGAGCTGGAGCCTGTGGCGAAGAAGGTGTACCTGGCCTATCGCAAAGGCGAATTGTCAGGCCATGAAGCCCAAGTCGATCAGTTGATGAACAGCAAGGCCACTTGCCATCTCAATACATCGATCACGAAGCTTATTGCTTCGGATAACCATGAGGTGATCGAGCGGGTGGAATTGACGAATAATGAGACGGGGGAAGTTTCCTATCTGGCCGTAGACGAAGTGATCATTAACCATGGCTATGAACGGGATATGTCGCTCTTGGAGAACAGCCAGCTCGATATTCATCGGGTGGATGATTACTATATCGCGGGGAACGCAAGCTGCAACTCTTCCATACCGGGATTATATGCCGCGGGCGACATCCTGCATTTTGACGGGAAGCTGCACCTGATTGCGGGCGCCTTCCAGGATGCCGCGAACGCGGTGAACAGCGCGAAGCAGTTCATTGAGCCGGATGCCAAAAAGTACGCGATGGTCTCCTCGCATAATGAGGTATTCAAGGAGCGAAACCGCGAATTAGTAAAGCAATTGATCAATTAGCGAAGCAGGCAAAGTGCCTATATGCCATTAAGCACAGAAGAGAAGCGAGGGAGTCCCCGCTTCTCTTTTTTACGTTGCATTATTGTTTTTGGATAATTCCTGAAGTAATCAACGGGCCGTAGTTGATCAGCTGGGTCATCATGATCCCCATCTCTCTTGCGGACTTGTTCATCCCGGACTCGATCCAGTGTATGACCAGGCCGATATTGGCGGAGGTCATATACGCAATCAGGTAATCGCTCGGAATGATTTGATTCTCACCTGCGGGCATTCTGAACGCATGCTTAGCAAACATATGATCTTTCATGAATTCCCTGAATTGCCGCACGAAGGATATGTCCCCATTCGGGCCGACAATGGCTCTCAAGAAGGCGGCATGACGGATGAGCTCCTCGAATATTTGTTCTGACGCCGGATAAGGCTCTCCCTTTTCCGCATAGTCTCTGGAATCCCTGGGGTCAATATGTACGACGATATCCTTAATCTTCTGGAGCACCTCTCCTTTGAGCTTATCCAGCATATCCGGCACGTCCCGATAATGCAGATAGAAGGTACCTCGGTTGAGATTGGCGCGATTGGCGATATCGGTGACGGTAATCGCGTTTATGTTTTTTTCGTCCATGAGCTCAAACAAGGTTTGCCGCAACAGCTGATTCGTCCGAATTTGCCGGCGATCCGTCTTTTTGATCAAGGAACTTCCCTCCAGTACAATTTGAACACTTAATCAACAGAATGCTTGAACACTGATGAGTAATGAACACTCCGCCGAAAGCTGATGATTGAACAAAAGTCTCCCTTCATTATAATTAACGCTGTGATCTTTAATCAACAGTATGTTCATTAATGACGAGGAGTGGTAGATATGGGTTTCTTAAGACAAAACATGCTGTGGATCGGCGCATTGGTTGTTATTCTGGCCCTGTCGGTCTTCGGCGTGGCCATGATGGGATCGATCGCGGGAGCGAAGCCGAAGTCTCTGCCCGTTGCATTGGTCGTCTTGGATCAGCCGGCGAAGTTACCGAACGGCGAACCCCTTGCTGTTGGCGATATGATGAAGGGGATGCTGCAGGGCAACTCACAGCTGCCCATTCTGTGGAACATCGTAAATTCGGAAGCGGAGGCACGGGAAGGGCTCGACAGCCAGAAGTATTATGGAGCCCTTATCCTGCCCGAGGACTTAAGCGCGAGCATCTTGTCGCTGCAATCGCCTGCTCCGAAGCCGGCTGTGGTACAGGTGCTGGTGAACGAGGGGATGAGCGCGCAGGCATCCACAGCGGTGAAACAGATGCTCGGGCAAGCGATGAAGATGGCGGGAGCGCAGCTCTCCAACCAGGCATTGACCATGATCAGCACGCAGACGGATATGCTGCCTGTAACAACCGCACAGGCTCTCCTTGCTCCGTTTGAGGTTCAGGAGGAGGTTGTTCACCCTGTCGGGACTAACCACGCAAGCGGCAATGCACCGGGCATGCTGATACAGATTTTATGGATTGGATGCCTGATCATTAGCGTGTTCTTGTTCCAGGCGCTGCAGAAAGCCGTAGCTGGTGGCAGCCGCAGGGGGACCTCGATTGTGCTGCAAGGCGCTGCCGGTATGCTGCTGGCGGGTCTGGCTTCCGGTTTCCTGGTATGGATGGCATCCTCCTGGTATGGCATGGAGTTTACCAACGGGAGCCGTGTTTGGCTGATGCTGTGGCTGGCAGGTTCCGCTTTTTTCCTCCTTCAGTCGACCCTGCTCAACTGGATGGGAATCCCGGCTATGGGCATCTTGGTGCTCCTGATGTTCTTCTCGATGCCGCTTCTCAATATGGCGCCGGAGTTTCTGCCGCAGGCAACACAGGATTGGCTGTACTCGTGGACGCCGCTCCGCTTTGCTGCTTCGGCTCTAAGAGATGTGATGTATTTTGACGGCGTTTCCGCATCTTCCGCGAATGCTGCCGTACTGTGGTCTATCGCCGGAGGTTTCCTTGTTCTGCTGCTTGCCTCGGTGCTGAAGAAGGGGAGCCATTCCGACAAAAGAAAGTCGATGACTGTCTCTTAATAGATTAGGCTGGCCAATGGGCAGTGTGGGTTTACACCCGCACTGCTTTTTTGCTTCGCTCAAGCAGGTTGGTGCATGTTAGCCGGGAACATGGCAGCAGTCCGCTGGTCTTGAGGCCCCCTTTTATTAGGTGAATAAAATACTATCGTTCTTCAAGATGACAGCCTGTATAATCCTGAATAAGGGAGTGTGAGCGTAAGTTGAAGATTAAAGTGATCATAGCGGACGATAATTCGTTTATCAGGGAAGGTATGAAAATCATCCTGACTACGTTTGATGAGTTTGACGTCGTGGCGACCGTTGAAGACGGCCAGGAAGCGGTGGCCTATTGCGAAGCGCATGAAGTGGATGTGGCGCTGATGGACGTCCGGATGCCGAATCTGAACGGCGTTGAGGCCGCGAAGCAGCTCACGGAGCGTACCAAGACCAAGACGCTGATCTTAACGACCTTCGACGACGATGAATACATTACCGATGCGATCCTGAATGGCGCCAAGGGTTATCTGCTGAAGAATAACGACCCGGAACGGATTCGCGATGCAATCAAAACCGTGTACCACGGCCATCATGTGCTGCAGGACGTCGTACTGGATAAAATCAAATCCGGGCTGTCTCCCGGAAAGCCTGACAAGGAAGATAAGGAAGACAAGTTCGACCGGAGTCTATTCACCGAACGGGAACTGGATATTATGGCGCTCATCGCCAAAGGGCTGGCCAACAAGGAAATCTCGAAGAAACTGTTTATTTCCGAAGGTACGATTGCCAATCACATCACCTCGGTTCTCAGCAAGACAGGTCTTGAGCATCGGACCCAGATTGCGATTTTTTATCTGACGGGAGAAGTGAATAAGTGAGCGAACGCCGAAAATATGCCGAACTGTGGGTCATCGCTTTCAAAAGCATGCTGTTCCTGTATGTGATCGGCCAGTCGTATGCCTCTGATCTTGCGATAACGCCATGGTATATACTGGTCACGCTTCTCTACCTGTCCGTGAATATATCCGTCTATATTTTCAAGAGTCGCAATACACAGCCATACTTCATGGTACTGGCTATTCTTGTCGTCGTGGCGTCCTCATTCTACATCCATCCGCTGTTCTTCATGCTGCTTCCCGCGAATCTGTATGAGCTGCTGTCTTTATATCTTCGCAGGAGCTGGATGATCCTGATCCCGCTGCTGGTTCCAGCGCTTATGGTGCCTCAGGAGCTTGCCATGACCTATGTCTTTATATCCGTTCTATCCTATATTTATCTCACGATGCTGAGGACTTTTATAAACCGAGTCACATCCTATCAGGAGCAGAACGAGCAGATGCATCGTGAACTGGATCGGTTGACCCAGCGACTGAGCGAGAATAATGAGTACATCCGGCAGTTTGAATATATGTTCAAGCTGGAAGAGCGAAATCGGCTGTCTCAGGAAATTCATGACAAGATCGGGCATTCCATGACGGGAGCGTTGATTCAGATGGAAGCGGCCAAACGCTTGATGACAACGAATCCGGACAAGTCCGCCGAGCTGCTGCAGAATGCCATATCGATCTCCAAAGAAGGCATTGAGAGCATCAGGCTGGTTCTGAAGAACGTAAAGCCTCCGACGGAACAGCTCGGCATTAACCGAATGCGTTTATTCTTAGAGGAGTTCTCCGCCCAGCACCCGATCAAGACCGTATTAACGCATGAGGGCAATATGGATGTGATTACGCCGCTTCAGTGGAAAATCATTCAGGATAACACCCAGGAAGCATTAACCAATACGATGAAGTATGCGAATGCAACGGCAGTCTCGTTACATATCGAAGTTCTGGGCACCATGATCAAGGCCAAGGTCAGCGATAACGGCAAGGGCATGCAGAAGGTCATCAAGGGGCTTGGGATCATAGGCATGGAGGAACGCGCCGCGGTCGTGAATGGAACCGTGATCGTGGATGGCTCCGACGGCTTCTCGGTGACCACTTTAATTCCTTATAGCTAAAACTCGGTAAGCACATTTGGCGGATTAGAGATATCGGGTCAAAATGACATTCCCTCCCCACAAGGGTGAAGATTTGGATCATCAACAACATGAAGATTCTCATGGGTAAGGATGAACTTGTGCACTATCGCAAGGGCATCCTTTTTTCGTACGATAAATGCAGATCAAGTCCACCGGTTGATGCGTGGATGGAATATGGAGGCGAATATGTATGAACGTGCTGGAGATAAAAGGGCTCACGAAGAAGTTTGGGGATTTCATAGCGGTAGACCAGTTGTCGTTGAACATACGGGAAGGCGAGATCTTCGGCTTCCTGGGTGCGAACGGTGCAGGCAAGAGCACAACCATCAATATCATATCGTCGCTCATGCCCATGACCAAGGGAGAGGTTCATGTCCTGGGCAAGAATCTGATGAAGCATCGAAAGTTCGCGAAGCAGCAGATCGGCATGGTTCCGCAAGAGGTCGCAATATATGAGGATCTGACCGCTTATGAGAATGTTCATTTTTTTGCAGGATTGTATGGTCTGAGAGGATCGGAGCTTAGAAGCAGAGCCGAAGAGGCGCTTGCCTTCGTCGGACTTAGCGACAAACATAAAATGTACCCGAAGAGCTTCTCCGGAGGCATGAAGAGACGACTGAATATCGCTTGCGCGATTGCCCACAGACCGAAGCTGATCATCATGGATGAGCCGACCGTCGGCATTGATCCCCAATCGAGGAATTATATACTAAACGCGGTCAGGAAGCTGAGCGAGATGGGCAGCACGATCCTGTACACGAGCCATTATATGGAGGAAGTGGAGGAGCTCTGCACCCGGATTGCCATTATCGACCACGGCAAGATCATAGCAGAGGGCACGAAGGCACAGCTGAAGGCCATTATTACCGACCAGAAGGATATCGGGATCGAAGTGCAAACGGCCGCCCATCTTGAAGCGAGCAAGCTGAAGGAAATTGCAGGCGTCAAATCGGTTGAAGTGAAGGAGAATATCGTGCACATCAGCTCCGACGCAGGGGTCAATAACCTAAATAAAATCATTCAGCAATTCATGGCGCAAGGCATTGAAATTCGTTCCGTTCAAGCGTCCGAGCCGAATTTGGAAACAGTGTTCCTAACGTTGACCGGCCGGAGCCTTCGGGATTAATCGGACCTAGGAAGAGGGAGGTGGAAGTACATGAACGTACTGAGAATCGCGCTGAAGGAGATGAAGATCGTCCGGGAGCCGCGGATGCTGGTATTCATGCTGGCAACCCCGGTGCTGCTCATTCTGATTCTAGGGACGGCGCTTTCGAATGCTTTTAACGGCAGTACCGCGATTGGAGATATCCGGTTGTTATACCATAACGACGGCGCAGGACCCGAGCTTACGGAGCAATGGCAGGTTTTCATGCAGGAGGCGGAGCGCTCATCGGGCATTGTCTTTCAGCAAGTCGAGGAAGGCATGGACGGAGAGCAGGAAGTGAGAAACAACCGATACACCGGTTACGTGGAAATGGACGGCCAAGGCATCCGTTATGATGGAAACAGCCGCAACAGTACGGAGAACGGGATTGTCCAGGGGATGCTGTCCGCATTTACCGACCGGTACCGGCTGTCAGCCGAAGCCGCGAAGATCGATTCGGCATATGAGAACAAGCCGCTTGTTGATGATGGAGGGAGTTATGTGCTGGAGTCTTCCATTCAGGGGGCGAGGCAGCCGGGTTCGCTTGATTATTTTTCGATTGCGGTCACTACGATGATCATCCTGTACAGCGCCTTGACGGCAGGCGGACTCATCGATAGTGAGCGAAAGCGAAACACCGCGCAGCGCCTGTTGGCCTCACCGGTGACGAAAGCCGAGATTTTTGCCGGAAAAATAATGGGCACGCTTGCAATCAATGCCGTATTTGTCATCATCGTTGTGCTGATCAGCAAATATATGTTTAATGCCTATTGGGGGGAGAACCCAATTATGGTATTCCTGGTTTTGTTCACCGAGATCCTGTTTGCGCTCAGCCTGGGGCTCGGCATCAGTTACGTGCTGAAGGGAAATGCAGCCGGAGCTGTCATCATGGTCATTATTCAACTGGCTGCGTTTTTCGGCGGAGGATATACGCCGGTTGCAAGCACAACGGGATTCATGAGGGAGGCCGCAACATATTCTCCCCTGCATTGGTCCAATGAGGCTCTGCTGCAAATCATCTATTCAGGCGATGGGACTGCAGCCGTGCATGCGATGATGCTGAATGCGGGATTTTCCGTCCTGCTCTTAGCGGTAGCTATGATTTCGATGCGGAGAAGGGAAGGGCTGTAATGATGAAGGATATGCTCTGGCTCATTCGAAAGACGATATTGACCTCGTTGAAGGATTATAAAAATCTGCTGCTCGTTATCGCGCTTCCTATTGTCGGTATTCTGCTATCCACCTTAATCTACAAGGGTTCTGGAGAGACTTCCGTTAACATTGGCATCGTCAACCACGATATCGAACAGAAGGTCACGCAAGATATGATCGATTATGTTGCTCATTTGGAGCATACCGAGGCATCGGTTATTGAGGAATCGGAAGCGGATGACTTGGTTGTGTCGGGTGAACTGGATGCGGTGCTGATTTTCCCCGAGGGGTTTGCGCAGAGCGTAATTCAGGGGGCACCCGAGCCGGTCCGGATCGAATCGATTAAGGGAGCTCAGGTTACGGGGTATGTCAAATCGTATCTGAACGCGTACATCCGGAATATTTCATCCATGGGAGTTATGGCGGGTGGCGATGCCGCCGCATTTAACGAATTATACAGCGGTTATCGGAGTTCAACGTTTCAATTGTCCACGACTACGGTTGCGGATCAATCGGCCAATCATGATATGACCAACCGGACGATTGGTTACTTGGTTGTGTTCATGTTATTCTCCGCCGTGAATCTATCGGCATTAACGATCCGGGATCGCGAGAACCGTACGTACTATAGACTCTTATCGTCGCCTATTACGGCCCGCAGTTACGTCTTCTCGAATGCCATCGTGAACATCGTTCTGATGATGATCCAGATTGCGGCCACCTTGTTTGTCATGACCCGGTTCTTTCATATCGAGCCCGGCATTCCGCTCTGGCAGATGTTCCTGATTCTGTCGCTGTTCGCTCTGGTCGCGGTCAGTTTATCGCAGGTCATTGTCGCATTCTCGGACAGCACCATGATGGCGAACGGAATCCAGACGATGGTGATCATGCCGACTTCGCTGCTGGCGGGGTGTGTGTTCCCGCTTTCCGTGATGCCCGAAGCGATTCAGCGAATTGCCGATTTCCTGCCGCAGTATTGGCTGCTCGATACGTTCGGCAAGCTTCAGCAAGGAAGCACGCTGACCGACATTATATTGAATGTGGCGATTCTACTGGCTTTTGCCCTGGCATTATCGCTGATTGCAACCTACAAGTTCGCAAGAAATAGAGATACGCAGAGCTATATTTAAATTCATGATGGGGGCCCCTTGTACTGCACATAGGATAGCCGATTATAAGCAATCAGGGGCTTGTTTGAACAGCACAGCTCCTTTTTTCTTTATGATGTGACGGCTTCAAGGAAGCCCCATATGCCAAGGTGTTGAGTCGCGCGTATCCGCAAGAGACAGCCGGCGTGCTCTCGGCATACAACGCAAAAAGGCAAGGCAGCAAAAATAAGCAGGGCATCCCCTTGATCTGATTCCTGAAGCAGGATGCAGATATTAAAGGGACGCCCTCTCGGTTCTTTCAGAACGTGACCAATCCCATCGCTTTCTTGGCGGCAAGCAGTGTTGGGCCAGCGGTTTCGGAAGCCCGCTTCGCTCCGTCCATCAAGATACGATCAAGTTCGGAGGAATTCACGATTTGATGGAACCTCTCCTGGATCGGTTGAAGTTTCTCGATGACCACTTCGGCCAATTCCTTCTTGAACGTGCCGTATCCGTGGCCTTCATACCGTTTCTCGATGACGGAGATGGCTTCCTCGGAGAATACCGAATAAATCTCGATCAGATTGCTGACCGCCGGCTTCTGCTCCCAGTCATGCCGGACCTCGCCGTCTGAGTCGGTAACGGCCTTCGAGAATTTCTTGCGGATATCCTCCGGCGTATCCATCATGTGGACACAGCTGTTTTTGTTCGGATTGCTCTTGCTCATCTTCTTGGACGGATCGTCAAGACCCATGATGCGGGAGCCAATATCCTGAATGATCGGTTCAGGCACCGTAAACGTGCTGCCATACCGGTTGTTGAAGCGTTCGGCCACATCGCGGGTCAGTTCCAGATGCTGCTTCTGGTCGTCGCCGACAGGCACATGCGTTGCCTGATAGAGCAGCACATCGGCAGCCATCAGGACGGGATACGTGAAGAGCGCCGAGCTTACCGTTTCTTGACCTTCGGATTTCTCTTTGAATTGGGTCATTCGTTTTAATTCACCGAAATGCGCCTGCGTCTCCAGCAACCACCCGAGCTCTACATGCGCGGGGACCTGGGATTGCAGAAAGATCGTCGCTTTATCGGGGTCAATGCCCGACGCAATGTACAGAGCGGCAATGTCCCGCGTGCGCTGGTGCAGCTCCTTGGGATCCTGATAGACGGTTACCGCGTGCAGATCCGGCACGAAGAAATACGATTCATACTCATGCTGCAGCTTCACGTATTGACGAAGAGCACCTCCATACCCGCCGATATTCAAATCTCCGCTCGGCTTGATGCCTGACAATAATCGTTGCATAAAAACACCTCCTAATGGTTTACGAACAACACAAAAACACCTCATCCCTCTATGGGACGAAGTGTAATCTTCGCGGTACCACCCAAATTCGACTGTACAGTCGCGCTTTAGCATGACGTGGAAATGGGGAAAAGAACCATTATTCCTGCCATATCTCCATAATAACGGTGGAGAACCGTCAAGGCCTACTGCTCCGGCACAGCCGAAAGGTTCGGGTTGAAGCGAGAAGATCCATTCACTTATTCCGGGGTACCGGGCCTCGCACCATTCGCCGGTTCGCTTGGACCTCGAGAGATAAGCTACTATTTCTTCTCATAGCCGTGTGGTATGTTGTTCTTAAATTCATCTAACCCAGCTCTTTTCGGATGTAAAGAGAGAACAAGATGATTTGGTGAGTATCATCACACAGGTGTTAGGTGAATGTCAAGAGGAATCGGATGGTCTGAACCGTGCCTGGGAGGCGCCGGCGAAGGCGATGGAGAATTTTCGATATATCATCCATCCGGTGCAGAGTTCCTGAAGAGAGGTAACCTTTTTCATTCAGATCGGCACTTAAGGGATAGAGACACCGTGAAGGGAGGTTTTAGTGAACGTGTTCCAGTGGATTGAGGAAGCTCGTCAGGGCAGTGCGGAGGCACAAGGAAGCTTGGTCCGGCATTTTACCGGCATGGCGCTGGCCGTGGCCTACGATAAATTGCAGGATTCTTATTTGGCGGAAGATGCCGTGCAGGAGGCCTTTACGGAGGCCTTTGCGAATCTGCACAAGCTGCAGGATCCCCGGCGTTTTCCCGGATGGTTCAAAGTGATTGTGGAGCGGCAGTGCTACAGAGACATGCGCCGCAAGCAATTTCAGACGTTATCGCTGCATGAGATGGAATTGCCGGCTGGCGACCAGCGAAGCTTGGAGTTTGTCGTGGAAAAGAGAGAGATGATTCGCCAGCTGCATGCCACGATTGCGGATTTGCCATCAAGCATGCGGATTGCGGTCCAGCTCTATTATTTTCAAGGCTACAGCCTGCGGGAGATCTCGCAATACTTGGATATATCCCTGGCGGCTTTGAAGAAGCGACTCTTTGATGCCCGACGGAAGCTGAAGAACACGCTGCACGTAGCCGACTTTGTATCGGTGTTCACCGATCTGTATGAGGGAGGAAAACGTATGCTGCATATCGTTAACGGGGATTCGGTAGGGGATAAGCTGAAGCAAGGAAACATTCAAGGAGATATTCTGGTGTGGAGGGAGCTCTATACGTTTGGCCCGGTCTACACGAAGATGGACGAGCCGGATCATCGGAGAACGAGAGCTCGGTATTTGGAGCAAACGCTCGGGATTCCGCAGAAGGAATACATCGAGACCTGCGAGTCGCAGGAGAGGAAGCTGCAGGATTTTCGGAATTATGATGAAATCGTGCTCTGGTTTGAGCATGATCTGTTTGACCAGACCATGCTGGCCTATTTGCTGCGTTGGTTTAAGGAACAGTCATTGGGAAAAACGAAGCTGAGTCTGCTGTGCATTGGCGCCTACCCGGGCATCGAGCTTTTTCGCGGGCTGGGGCAGCTTAGCACGGAGCAGCTCGAGACTTTATCGGGCACATGGCACACGATTGGAGAAGAAGAGCTTAGGCTGGGCAGCATGTTGTGGGAAGGCTATACCTCGGATCTGCCGGAGAGACAACAGCGCATGCTGGAGGTTGATTCCTCGGCACTGCCTTTTGCTGGGGCTGCATTCGAAGCCCATCTGGCGCGGCTGCCCTCTATGCACAATGGACTCGGGATCATCGAACAGACCGCGTTAGAGGCTGTAGCGGGCGGAATCCATAAGCCGTATGAGTTGTTCCGAGAGGTAGGTGATAAGCTCCATACACTCGGAATGGGAGATCTGGAGTTCTGGTATTACCTGGCGAAGATGACGGAGGGTCCGGATTCGTTGCTGGTTATCGATGGTACAGCACCGTTTCCCGACTTCAAACGGGCTGTACCCCATTTCCAAGATCGGCTGCTGCAAGTAACGAGCCTGGGGCGTGAGGTATTAACCGGGAAGACCGACTATGCCTGCTCCGGAACGATCGATAAATGGGTAGGAGGCTTGCATGTGCGGGGGAAGGATCCGTCATGGCGCTGGGATCCGGAGCGGAAGTCGGTTGTGCGGACGGGCTAATCCAACTAAATCACAGATACAAGGAAAAGAGCGATCCTGCTTGGCGTTGATGCCAGGCACGGATCGCTTCTTTGTTAAGATATCAGAAAGTATAAACTTCGGAGGATATGATGCCAGCCATCGTTACAGATGAGAACCGCCGGTTGCATCGACCATCTGCCCCGTGACCCAGCGCCCGTCGCTTGATGCCAGAAACGCTACGACATCCGCAATATCGGACGGCTGTCCGATTCGGCCAAGCGCGGACATCTCCGCAGCATGCTGCTGTCCTTCCGACGTATGCAGCCAAGATGCGTTCACATCGGTGTCCACGATCCCTGGTAGCACCGCGTTCACCGTAATTCCGTGCGGGCCCAGCAGCTTGGCAAGATGCAAGGTAAACGTATTGATGGCCCCCTTGGTGATGTTGTACGCCATAATATGCGGGTAGGCGATCCGCGTAACGCCGGAGGAAATGTTGACGATGCGACCGCCGTCACGCAGGAGCGGCAGGGCCTGTTGCACCAGGAAGAACGGTGCTTTTACATTGACGGCAAGCAGCTCATCGAAGCTTTCCTCGGTCGTCTCTTCAAAGGTATTGGAGGTTCCGATGCCTGCGTTATTCACCAGAATATCGAAACGGTTGTCCCCCGTAATTCGAAGCAGCTCCTCCTCCAGCGAATGAATAAGCCCTTTTGCGCCGTCTACCGATTCCAGTTTGGCACCTAAAGCGACAGCTCGCCCACCCTGATCTTGTATGGTCTGGACAACCTCCTCCGCTGCATCCCGGCGGGTTCCGTAATGAACAGCGACCAGTGCCCCTTCTTCCGCTAACCGAAGCGCGATTCCTTTGCCGATGCCCCGGCTTCCGCCTGTAACCAATGCGATTTTGTCTTCCAATCGTTTCATGAAATCCCACTCCTCTTGTTCGATTTAACTTTACTGTACACTCTCCTGTTAAGGGGAGAGTCAAGAGGGCGGTTTAGAATTATTCTAGCGTTTTTCATGAACAAACAGGACATACGGGGTTACTGCTTCTGCAAGTACGAGTTGGAGACGGGGCCGAGGTTCGTTTCGACAGCCTATCACGGCAAGGAAAAGTTACTCCGCTTTAGCTTTGCAAGGGGATAATTAATTCAGCAGGGCGCTTCTTGCCGTAGATATCTTTATCCGAGGTGAGATAGATCTCGCGGATCGGCTCCGATTCCGACTGAACGAGGCCTTGGGACGAAATCCATGCCTTGAGCTCGGGTACGACGGGGCAGGTATAGACGTACGGATCACAACGATGTACGAGAGATGCGGCAGATTTTAGCTGCGGCAGAAAGTCCACGCGAACGCGTCCATTAGCAGGTATGTCCCTAGTTATGGGGACTGCGACTTCGATGTCGGCGATGTCGGCATTCCCGCTGCCGTGGTCATGCCAAAGAATGGTTAGCTGCCTGGCTTCCTCTTCTCCATACGAGGCAGCATATTTCGTAATTTCATCAAGCAGGAGACATAGCTGGCTGCGGGGGACTTGGTCGCGAATGGAAACGACCCGTTGGGATGGGACATCCCGGATCTGGATGGGGCCTGCCGGATCACCGGCTTCGGTAGGCTCCAGGCGAGACAACCTGCTGTTGACCTCATTCAGCTGCAGCTGGAGGGTCTGCATCGCATGCTGAAGCTCCGTCATTTTATCGGCAAGTTTGTTCTTAAAGACATCGGTTCCTATATCCTCTTCAAAAAAAGGTTTGAGCTGTTCCAAGGTAAACCCCTGTTCTTTGTAGGCGGCAATCCGCTTGACGGTCAGAAGCTGCTCCTCGGAATAATAACGGTATCCGCTTTGCTCATCAACATGGGCCGGCTTCAATAGGCCCAGCTCATCATAATATCGCAATGTTTTGATGGAAATGCCGCTGACCTTGGCAAAAGCGCTGATCTTCATCATGCAGTTTGCCACCTCCTTTACGATTCGGTCTCTCGTGGATAACGATATCATATCTCGCGCTCCTGCTTACGTAAAGAACGCAACTTGCCGGATCTGAAGGAAGCACTCGGTCCCAAGACGGAGTCCGTTTTCATCCTAGGGCGGGAATTCATTTCGACCGGATTATCGTACAATGTGTTAAAAAGATTCGTGATCCCGCTTAAGAACAAGAAAGGAGATAAGGATGATGAACGGTGCGCATGCGGGACCGACCCCGACCCAGCTGCGTTTCCTGACGATCAAGGTGAACGGGGAATGGAAGATATCGCATTTCATAACTGCCGGATTCAGAAGCCAGGCTGGGTTCTGCGGTTGGTGATGCGTTCGAAATCAAAATTCAGCTGAAGTAGAGAAAGCGGAGGATTGCTTTGAAGAAGGGTACGCAGATCGGAAAAGGCAGGAGCGCCGAGGTGTATGAATGGGGAGAATCTCAGGCATTAAAGCTGTATTATGAAGGGTACCGGACGGAATGGGTGACATATGAGGCGGAGATGGGCCGCATCGTTGCGGAAGCGGGCGTGCCTACCCCTGCCGTCTTTGACATGGTGGATATCGAGGGACGAACAGGGCTGGTGTATGAACGGATTACAGGACCGTCGATGCTGCATCAGGTTCAATCGTCACCGCTTCAGCTAATGAAGTGCGCCCGTGAGATGGCACGGCTCCAGCATGCGATGCATGGCTGCACAACAACCTTGCTGCCGTCGCAAAAAGAAAGGCTGGAGCATGCAATTCTTGATGCAAGCTGCATCCTGCAAGGAAAGGCGCAGGCTATATGCAAGATACTGGACTCTTTTCCAAAGGGGGACTCCATCTGTCATGGCGACTTCCACCCGGACAATGTGATCGTGACGGAGAGCGGATGCCGGGCGATCGATTGGAATAACGCCACGATTGGCGACCCTTTATGCGACGTCGCCAGAACGTCGTTGATGTTTCAATCGCCTTTTACTCCGCATGAACAGTCGAGCCTTATGGTTATACCACTCCGGATGGCCCGTGTCCTGTGGAATAAAGTATATCTGAATGAATATTGCCGCTTATCTCATGCGAAGCTGGAGGATATCGACCGCTGGATGCTGCCTGTGGCGGCAGCCAGGCTGAGAGAGGATGTCCCTGGAGAAAGAGAATGGCTGCTGGGTCTAATTGATGATCGGCTGCGTGCATATGCTTGAGAGATCAGGACTTCTAAGAACCCATCAGGCTCCCCGAAACAGGGAAAGCGGACCAGTTCCCAGCCTTGTCCGGAGCCTATACCCCCATCTTGGCATGATAGACCGAGGATGAGGTTCCCGTCTGGTAATACGGATAGCTCATATCCGACTTCACTTGTTCCGCGGTAGCTGCATCGGATAACCTCTCCAGTACGTACAGGCCCAGATCGATGGACGAAGAAACCCCGCTGCCCGTAAAGAGGCAACCATCCTGTACAATGCGTGCATGAACGACTTCCTTGCAGTAGGGTGCCAAAAGTTCGTAAGCCGAACTATTGGAGGTAGCCCGCTTGCCCTCCAGCAACCCGGCTGCGCCAAGCAGCAGTGATCCGGTGCATACGGATACGAGATGTTTTGCTTCCCGGCCTGTCCGCAGCCAGGCCAGTACATCGGGGTCAAACCTGAGCTCCCTCGTGGTGAAGCCGCCAGGGACAAAGACCAGGTCATATTCCGATAAATTCGGTCTTACCTTGGGTATGACATACTCCAGTCCGCGATCATCCGTAATTTGCGGGCTCATCGCACAGTAATCCCAGGAAATTTCCAGGTCTTGGCGAATGCGGGAGAGCCTGGTCAGCACTTCGGTGAAGCCGATAAGGTCCAGGGATGTCATCCCATGGAACAAAATAAAAGCCATTTTCATCAATAACACATCCCCATAGAAATTTTATTATACCTCGGCCGCCGACTGACCCGGGACGGAGCGTCTTCGAGTCGATGCACGATGAATTTGATAGTAGCCTATAGCCGACAAAGCGCTGAACATCAGGTTGAGGCCGATCAGCCATTGGTAGCTGTTCGTGAGGTCAAACAGGAATCCGCCGGCGAAGGAACCGAGAACGGCTCCCGCCTGATGGAGAATAAGCAGCGTTCCTGTCTGCAATCCAACGGAGCGATTGCCCATAGCTTCGCTAGCTACCAACATGCCACCGGGGATGGCCCCTAAATAGCTGGCTCCGAAGATGACCGAGAAGACGATCGGAGAGATACTGAAATGGAGAAACAGCATCGTAAAAGCCAGAATTCGGAATAAGTACAGGAAGGACAGGCCCAAACTTCTCGACATCCGGTCCAGGAGCAAGGCAAACAGCAGCCCGCCTGCCAACTCAAGCAGGCCGAGAACGCTCAGTGAGGACGTAAACATCACCGAGGAGACATGATCATGTCGGTGGATGGCCATCAGGTGCATTTCTACCGTTCCCATGCTGAAGCCGCAAGTGAACAAGGCGAAGATCACCAGGAGCACCGTGCGGTTGGTTACCATCTCCCTGGCGATCGAGAGGAAGGGCAGCTTTACCGTTGATGGAGGTGATTCCGAAACAGCGGGTTCCTCTCTGTGCTGACCTAATTGGCGTTCTTTCAGGATAAGGAGAGTGAGCGGTATGGATATGAGCGTAATCCATAAGGTGATGGTGAATGCCGTTGTCCAGTCAAGCCACCCCCGGTTGCTGACAAATAGAGGCGTCAGAATGGCCAGTCCGAGGGAGCTCGCGCTGGTCATGATCATCAGTGCCTTCGCTTTATGCCGGCTGAACCAGCTTGTAACCACGACATAACCTGTACTGGCGGCCATTCCGGATAGGCCGGAGAGCAGCCCGAGTCCCATGAAAAATCCCGCCGGATGATGCAGCGTAAGGACGGTCAGCATGGACAGCACGCCAAACAGGGCGTTCAGGAGCATCATTTTTTTAGGGCCGTATTTGTCGGTTAACCACCCGCCGAGAGGAGAACAGATAGCGGCGATGGCAATGTTGAAAGACCAAGTGAAGCTGATAAAGGTCAGGTCCACGTCCAAATCCCGTGCCATTTCGTGCTGATAATAAGACATGACAAACCGGCTGATTGCCGCTGCAAAACCAAGTGCCCATAGATAACACAGAATGATCCACGCATAACCCCGATCTTTTTTCATCCCTACAGTCTTCAGCTCCTTCGTATGTCTTTACTTCCGCTATGTCATGGAATAAGCTAATTTTAATCACGGGGTGGGAGAATTAAAGGACAATTTATATTAACTGTATCAATACAGGGGGATGAGCGGGATGGATACGAAGCACGAGCAAATTGTTGCGTATATGATCCGGGAAGTGGAAGGGGGGCATATCCGATCGGGCCATAAGCTGCCTTCGGTCCGGGCCGTGGCCAAAATGTTCTCCTGCAGTCCCAACACGGTCGTTCGTGCATATCAGACCTTGGAACGCGAGGATGTCATTTACCCGGTAGCCAAGAGCGGGTACTACCTTGTTGAAGGGAACAACCGGACTTCGGCGCGAATGGAAAGCGAGCCGATTGATTTCGCCTCAACGACACCCCGAGGCGATTTTTTGCCGTTTCAGGAGATGGAGCATTGCCTTCGTAAAGCCATTTCCGTATACAAGGAGGAGCTCTTCGGTTACACCGACCCACAGGGGATATTCTCGTTAAGGAACGAGCTGAGCAGGTATTTCCACGCGCAGCAGATCTTTGCGAAACCCGATCAAATCGCTGTAGTCACTGGGGCGCAGCAGGCCTTCTCGATCCTGACGCGCATGCCTTTTCCATACAAGGGGCAGGCGGTGCTGGTAGAACAGCCGACGTATTTCGGTTTCTTGGCGGCGGCGCGCGTGGCAGGCTGTCCGGTGATCGGAATCCAGCGCGATGAGCAGGGTATCGATTTGGAGGTGTTAGAGTCTCATTTTCGCAGTGGGCAGATCAAATTCTTCTATACGGTGCCGAGGTTTCTCAACCCGCTAGGCACCTCGTATTCGCCGGAGCAGAAGACACGTATTGCGGAGCTTGCCCGTCAGTACGATGTCTATATTGTGGAAGACGATTATCTGGCGGATCTGGAGGAGGATGCGAAGGCCGACCCTTTGTACGCACTGGATCCGTCAAGTCATGTCATCTATGTCAAAAGCTTCTCGAAAACGATTCTGCCCGGCATTCGAATGGGCGCCGTTATTCTGCCCGAGCTCTTGCTGAATTTGTTCATTACGTATAAGAACGCTGCGGATATTTCATCTCCGATCCTCTCCCAAGGCGCGCTTGAAATTTACATAAAGAGTGGAATGTACAGGCGCCATGTTGCCAAAATCCGGGCCCATTATCGGGAGAAGATGCGATATGCCACCGAGGCCTGTGCCCGTGTCTTCGGCAGCGGCATTCCCTATACTTGTCCTTCCTCCGGCGTGTTCATCACCCTTCGTCTGCCGAAGTACGTAAAGGCATCAGTACTGCAGGATCGCCTGAAGCAGAGAGAGGTTTCGGTTACGAATGTGGATTTGCATCTGCTGCCGGACAATCAGCGAAATGACAGGATCCGCTTATGTATGATCGGGGTGGAGATACCCCGAATTGATGCAGGATTGACGGTCATCGAGCAGGAGATCAGGCACCTGGAGCGGAGGATGCGATAGCGGGGCACACTTCACCAAAATCGCCGGGAAATCTCAAACTTCTAGTTTCAATACGGAACGGGAAGTATAAGGATAAATAGACGACGAAGCAGAAGGTGGGGATCCCTCATGAGTAAATGGAAGGCGAATACGCGAGTTAGCCGTTATGCAGGCATCAGTATTTTATTGGGCGGAGCGCTGTTTGTTACAGCTACACTTATGCACCCGCCGGCTACGGATCCCTGGACAGGTCATCATGTTATTTCGATGATTCCGGATATGCTGACCTATTGGCAATGGGATCACAGCCTGATGCTGACGGCGATATTATTATGGCTTGGAGGACTGTCACTCGGGGAAACCATGGCCGGTAGACGCCCGGCTTCGATGATGGCTGCCCGATTGTTCATTGCCGCGATGACGATATGGGTAATCGTACTTGCGATGGAGTTAACCGTTCTCCCCTTGCTGGCCGAGGAATGGGGCTCGGTTCAAGACCCGGGAACGGCTGCATTGGGCGTCGGGTTATTTGCGTTCGGTATTATGGCCGGGGATTTTGCCATGATGCTGGCCTGGATCGGAATAAGCCTGCTTAGCATTGCGCTGCTTTCTGAAGAAACTGTGAAGCCTGCCATGGCATGGATAGGCATAGCAGCAGGATTGTGGGGAGCGCTTGGCATACCGGCAGCACTGCTGCTTCCAAAACTCAGCGTTATCATCTATCCGATCACCTCAGGTCCGGTGTTTATATGGACACTGACATTTGGCGTTTACATGGTAATGGGGCGAAAAACAAAAAAAGCAGTAGACCTATAGGTCTCCTGCTTTTTTGCGAATCGGTACGATCGCCCAATAGGTGCCGCATCTCCACAACCATTCGAGGGGTCCGTATTGAAACCAACGGATCCACAGGTTGCTGGCTAAGATCTGGAAGACCACAATCCCAAAGGAAACGAGCGTCGATACGACATACGTTGTAGGTGAGGCATCTAGGATCAACCGCTGTATCCCTACCAGAAAGACGGTCTGCCCAATGTAGTTGGTAAGCGCCATTCGCCCATATGCCTGCAACGGATACAGCATTTTCGCGCCGATGCGAGTACGCCCAAGCATTAGGAGCGAGCTTAGATAAAATACGGACACGAGAGGGCCCGACGCTATCCCAATATGTGCCAGAGTGAAGGCCGCTTCCATGGTCGGTGATGGAGTTTCGCCTTCTACCTTGAATAGAAACGGTGACATCGGCTCGGAAGGCGCTACCCACCACATGGCGCCGATGGCCAAAATCGTTCCTAACAGAGACGATATCCAAATCATGCGCATCGAGCGTAGTCTTAATCCCTTGTTGATCGCATCAAGTAATCGATATTGGCCTGCGGCCAACCCTAACAGGATCAGGAATGGGATAGTCAGCAGCTTAACTCCCATGATTGCCGCAATCGTAAACCCCGCCAACCCGATGAGAAGATTAATCCTCCGCGGAGCCCAATAGAGAGGAACCGCAAGCAGACCGACAATCGCGTAATGGAACAAGGCCTCTCCCGATTGATACTGCTGATGTATGAACCCGATCAGCACCAAAATCACTAATCGGCGAATGTACAGCCGAAGTCTTGGTTTTCCTGTTGATAAAGCGCTTCGGGATAGAAACATGTAGAACCCAAGTCCGAACAGGAACGTGAAGATGGTATAGAATCGGGCTTCCACGAAAAAGTTAAGCCCTCGCTGCAGCCAAAAATCCGCTGCGGTTTCCGGCGTGGCGATGAGCCAAAGCGCCAATACGTTAACAAACGGGAGGCCAAGCAGGGCAAACCCCCTGAACTGGTCTACAAAGTGCAAGCGTCCCTTTCCTATGGCAGGCCGATGCTGAGCCACTGTGTCTTGTTGTTCTATATGCATGCTCACACCATCATCCCATTAACGGATTTAATATAACGTGCTCTGGCGATTAGGAAATAAATCATTTGGGCGGCCAAGAATGCCGATGATGCCAATAATGCAGGTCCGCTTACAAATGGAGCATCCAGGTATGCAAGAACCGGGCCGAGCACGACTAAGGACTGAAGGGCTGCAACCAGAATGGGGATAAAGAACAGCACGGCAATCTGAATCGTTGCGGAGATGTTCATCTCCCGGGCGCTGAGTCCGATCTTGGACAGGGAACGGTACATCGCCTGGTCAGCCGAGAGCTCCGTATGCAGCTTGAAATACAGGAAGCTTGCGGATGAGATCGAGAAGATCAAGGCGACAAACACCCCGATAAAGCTGAATAACGAAAATCCTTGTTTATTGACGTAATAGCTCTCCGCTCTGGATTCTATATAACCTTCATTGATTGCACTTCCGTTCCATTCCGACAGCTCCAGGCCGAGCTTGGTTTCAGGATCATCCTTCTGGGGGAGGCCTTGGGAATCGGGAAGAATAAACGGATACGTATGATTCACACTGATTCCATCTGCTTTGTTCTCTCCCTTTAGCTCTTCAAACATGTTGTCCGTAACGACCAGCAATCTGCCGCTATATACCAAAGCCGCAATCTTGTCTGTGCGGTTCTCCAAGCTGAAAGAGTAGGGTTGACCGGATAATTTGATATCCGCTTCCGTTAGCTTCCCCTTACTTTTCTTCGCTGCATTCGGGGTTTCCGCCAACAAGGCTTCATTCTCGCCGAATGTCCCGGCCGGCTTGGTATTCATTACAGCAGCCAAACGGTCATATTGGGATTGCGGCATGATGTGTAAGGAGTCCTCTCCATTCGCGGACAAGCGATAGTAGATGGTTTCGACCTCCGCCCGTTTATACTCCAGCCCTTCTGTATGCAGACGATTTTCAATCAGGGCCAATTCTTCCTGCGCCTTAGTCTCGTCGGCATTGTTATAGTAGGTGTAGCTAAGCGCGTACGGGTTATCCAAATACACCGATCTGATCGATTGCTGCATAGCCAGTACGAAACCGGTGCTCATGGAAGCCAGCGCCACCACAACCGTGACCAGAAACAGCATGCGGGCATTATCCTTAATCTTGTAACTCATTTCGGAAATCCACAGCAGATTTGTTCCTTTCCAGGTGGTCCTGCGATTTCTCTGCAGCATCCGGACAATCCACACGGATAGCTGGGAGTAGAAGAAATACGTGCCCATAATTCCGGTTACCGCAGCGATTATCAATCCCGCTGGGTCTAACTCTTTGACACGGAGGACGGTAAAGCCGATGGTAAGCAGCACAACGCCTAAGAGGGCCAGGAACAGATTGGCTTTTGGCTCGGTTTTCGGTTTGCTGGTGCCTTTGAGAAGCTCCAGAACTTGATTCTTCCGGATAAATAACAAGGTAAAGAGCGAAATGAAGAGAAACAGCGCAGCGAACGCACCGGCGGTCAGCAGCATCGCTTTGACCGGCCAATAGAACGGCAGCTCGTCCATATCGATGACTTTGGTGCTGATGAGCAGGAACACCTTGGATAACAGCATTCCGCTGGCGATGCCCGTTACGATGGCAATCGCGCCAATGAGAATGTTCTCCAGGAAGATCAGCCAATTGATCTGTTTGGCTTCAGCTCCGAGGATGGTCAGAATACCGAACTCCCGGTTCCGCGACTTCAGAAAGACGCTGATCGAATACAGCACGAATAAGAACGCAAACACGTAGACGATGACCGTGGCAATCGTCATTCCCGTACGCGTCATCGCACCCATAGGCGAATTCTCGATGGCCGGATGATAGATGAATACCGCATACGTAAAGAAGATCATCACCATGAACGAGCTGCTAAGCAGATAAGCGAAATATTGACGTGTGTTGCGCCGGACGTTGTTAAACGCGAATTGAGGAAAGCTCACTTGTATTCCCTCCCCAGAACGATAGCGTATCGATGATTTTTTGGAAAAAGGCCTGCCGGTTCTCGCCGCGGTGAATTTCGGCGGCAAGCTTGCCGTCTTTAATAAACACGATGCGGTTGCAATAGCTTGCGGCGAGAGGATCATGCGTAACCAGCATTAATGTGGTACGATCCCGCTCATTAATCTCGGCTAACGACTCCATCACGATTCGTGAGGAGTTGGAATCGAGTGCGCCTGTAGGCTCATCCGCAAGCAGTAACAGGGGCGCGCTGATGATAGCCCTGGCAATCGCGGTTCGCTGTCGTTGACCTCCCGAAATCTCGTACACGCGTTTATTCAGAATTTCGCGGATGCCAAGCCGTGAAGCGGTTTGCTCCAGCAGCGACTCCATGTCCTTGAGCGGACGGCGGTCCAGCGTAAGCGGAAGCACGATATTCTCGGCAACGGTTAACGTATCGAGCAGGTTGAAATCTTGAAACACAAAGCCGAGCTGTCTGCGGCGGAAGTGGGCAAGCTCGCTTTTTTTCATGGTGTAAGGATTTTTGCCCCCGATCTTGACCTCGCCTGAGCTTGGACGATCAATGGTGGATACCATGTTCAGCAGAGTGGTTTTGCCGCTGCCCGAAGGGCCCATGATGCCGACGAATTCTCCTTCTTTGATGGTGAGATGAATATCGGTAAGAGCTTGTGTCGCCACTTTGCCCGCATATACTTTGTTTAACGCTTTTACTTCAAGAATATCCATAAACCGATAAGCTCCTTTCTGTATACCTTATTAGTGTATCCTCACTCTATCGTATACTGACCTGACCCTGCTATGGATTTAGGTGAAACGGAGCTTACAACTACCATAAGGTTATGTTCGTATATTCTGTTCGTATCTTGAAGTCATCGGGTAAAGTTTGTGTTCATTCCCCCGATACAAAGAAGACACACCTAAGGTCCAGATGTGTCTTGGTTTTCGGCTCTGAGCAGCGTCAGGGTAACGGTGGTTCCCTCGCCCAACGTGGATTCCAACTCAACGGAGTGATCCAGCTTATGGGCGATTTCACGGACAAGATACAGGCCCATGCCGGTGGATTCATAATATTGCCGGCCGCGCTCTCCGGTAAAGTAGGGATGGAACACCCGGTTGATGTCCTCCGGTGCAATGCCGATCCCCTCATCGCGGATATGGAGTTTGATGTGTTTCCCCGCTGCTTCTGCGGTTAATTGAATCTGCTTGCCGGGGCTGCCCGAGTAGTTCACGGCGTTCGTCAGAATCTGACCCAGCATAAATCGAAACCATTTGGCGTCCGTATAAACGGAGATCCGGTCATCGATATGGAACACCGGCGTAATCCCCTTACGAATGAACAGCTTGCGGTTCTCGACCACGGATTCGCTTACCGCGGCACGGAGTTCGATGGCTTCTACTGCGAAATCCTGTTCGAACCGGTCCAGGCGTGCGGTATATAGCACCATTTCGAGGCCTTTGCGAATCCGCTCAAGCTCTTCCCGAATATGTCCGGCGGGTGCTTCCTCGACTTCATCGAGCGTTAGCTGAATGACCGATAGCGGGGTCTTCATCTGATGTACCCAGCGATTAACGAAAGCGAGATGCTGGTCGGTTTGGCTTTGATGTCGATGCAGCTGTTCGCGGTATAAGCGTTCGTAATGGCCGATCCGCTCGTGTATCGCTTCCGGTAGCGGCGCTTCGCCCAGGGGAGGACTTAAGAATTCTTCCCCCGAAAGCTCCTCGGAAGAAAGCTCTCGATACATCGTGCGATGGGAAAGATACCGGTATGCAAGATAGAGAAGCAGCACGACACTGCTTAACAGCACACCGTATAGTACGACAGTAAAGGGTCTGCCTTCACCGGTAAGCCAGTACAGCAGGGGGACAAGCAGCATTTGAACGGTAAAAAACAGCATGAGCGGGAGATGCTCCCGCAAGAAAAGTTTCATTATGGGGACTCCCTGCCTGTCATGAACCGGTAGCCTGCTCCCCGGACGGTTTCGATAAGATCTCCGGCGCCCAGCTCACGAAGCTTGCGACGAACCCTTGTAATATAAACATTTAACGTATTGTCATCAATGAAGTGCTGATCTTCCCACATCAGGTCCAGCAGCCGCTCGCGGCTGACCACACGGCCGTCTTTTTCCATCAGCATCGCCAGCAGGGCTGTTTCCTTTTGGGTAAGCTCGGCTGACTCGTCTCCGTAGGTCACAACGAATCGCTCCGGATAGATGACGAGACCGGCGCTTTCGATGGTATGCTCATCCTCCTGACCGGAGGCATAGGCACCGACCGCGCGGCGCAGGTGGCTGCGGATTTTTGCCAGAACAAGCTCCATGTCAAACGGCTTCGTAATATAATCGTCCGCCCCGTTTTCCAAGGCCATAATCTGATCCATGCCGCTGTCTCGCGCCGAGATGAAGATGATCGGGCAGTGTGATTGGGTACGAATTTGCCTGCACCAATAGAACCCATCGAATTTCGGCAGATTGACGTCCAGCAGAACCAGATCCGGCTTCGTATCCGCAAAAATGTCCATTACGCGGCTGAAGTCCTCGGTGATGCGCACGTTGAAATCATATTTGGAAATAGCCGATTTTAATTTATCCGCGATTCGTTCATCGTCTTCCACAATCAGGATGGTATACACGGTTCCAGCTCCTTTGAACTCCTAAACTACTTCATGTACTTACTATACCGAATTGGAGGTGACGTTGGAAATCCAGAGGTTCGTGTTTCTGAACGGAAGGTAACCCATTGTACGATCCCAAATTAACCTTTGCCCAGGCCCATGCATAAGATGTAGTCACATCAAACCTGCTGCCTGGGAAAGGGCGTGACTGCATATGGGGATTCATTTAACCGCGATTCACTGGGTGTATCTGGCGTTTATCGTCCTGATCATGACACTGTTGATTCGGCGGCGCGATACGGCGCTTGTTTGTATTACCGGAATATTTGCGCTTGGCCTTCTGGCAACGGAAACGCTGAGCGGCTCGGTCTCCGGCGTGTTTCATTCATTCATCTATGCGACCAAAGAGCTGATGGGCACCATCATGATTATATCCATCATCGTGGCGATGAGCCGGGTCTTGATCAAGACGGGGATCAACGAGACGATGGTGGCCCCGCTAACCCGTTTTCTGCGCACTCCCGCGATGGCTTACTGGGGCATCGGAATCATTATGATGGTAACGTCCTTTTTCTTCTGGCCGTCACCGGCAGTTGCGTTAATTGGGGCGGTCCTGCTGCCTGTGGCTATTCGTGTGGGTTTGCCGGCCCTCGGTGCAGCGGTGGCAATGAATCTGTTCGGGCACGGTATTGCGTTATCGGGCGATTATATTATCCAGGGGGCGCCCAAATTAACCGCGGATGCGGCTGGATTGCCTGTATCCAGTGTCATGGCTGCCAGTGTGCCGCTTGTGATCGTGATGGGACTTGTGACAACCGTGGCGGCATTCTGGATGATGCGCAGAGATCAGCGGAACGGAAGCTGGAGAGATGGACTGGTAACCATTAAAAGCACGGGTGACACGCTCACCGCGCGTACCGAAGAGGATGAGGCTGTTGCGGCGATATCCCCGGCTATGAAAAAATGGTTGGCTATCGTTATTCTGCTGTTGTTCGCAGCAGATGTTGCCGCCATGTTCATCCTAAAGCTGCAGGGCGGAGATGCAACGGCCTTGGTCGGCGGCACAGCCGTCCTGATCCTCAGTGTCATTGCCCTGGTAGCTCATCGTAACCGGGGATTGGAGAAGGTCACCTCTTATTTGATCGAGGGATTCATGTTTGGATTCAAGGTATTCGGTCCCGTCATTCCTATCGCGGCGTTCTTCTATTTGGGGGATGCGGCATTTACCGATTTGTTCGGTAAAGTACTTCCGGAAGCATCCCATGGCATCGTGAACGACCTGGGAGTTGCCCTAGCGAATGCGGTGCCGCTGAACGGCGCGGTAGGCTCGGTGACGTTGACGATCACCGGTGCCATTACGGGTCTGGACGGTTCGGGTTTCTCCGGTATCTCGTTAGCCGGATCGATCGCGCAGCTGTTTGCTACGGCTATCGGTTCAGGTGCGGCTACCCTGACGGCGCTTGGGCAGGTTGCCGCCATCTGGGTAGGCGGCGGCACGCTCATTCCGTGGGCGCTGATTCCGGCTGCAGCCATCTGCGGAGTCAGCCCATTCGAGCTGGCAAGGCGAAATTTGAAGCCGGTGCTGATGGGTCTGGCTGCTACTACTGTAGTAGCGATGTTTCTGCTGTAATCAAGAGCAAAAATTTAAAGAGCGCTGACCGTCATTGTCAGCGCTCGTTTAATCTGTTGTGGAACCGAAGTCTGTGATTTGCATGTTTACTTCAAACGTAATGGGGATATGACTGAAGGTTTCATCCCAATTATCCTGCACTTTTTTCCACGCTTTCGGATGTTTGATGCGGAGTTCATTGCCAAAACCCCCAACGTCCACATGATAGACATGCTGCATTTTGTTTAGGACTTGCCTGATCTGTTTATGGGCCTCTTCTTCAAATTGCTGCTCCAATTCTGAGATGTATCCACCCGATGAGGGGATTTCCGGAAAGCTCCAATCCTCGATTAATCTGCCTTCGGCATGGATCTTGATATGAAATGAAATTTCGTCTCCCTGTACCTTAGGCATGATGGTGCTGTGGGATTTCTTGGGCTCAAAGGTTACGGTATGGCCGGTCTTCGGCGCATACGTCTTCAGCGCGCCTCCCTTCACGTCTGCCGTAATCCAAGACAAGCCTTCCAGGTCATATTGGCTTAATTCCCCGATCCACTTCTTGGTCTTGCCTTTGAAAATGGCGGCTCCCGAGAATTTATGCTCGCTTTGGGCGGTAACGACATTTTGTAACAAGAAGCTGTCCCCGGATTGCATGGCGCTGTCAAGCTTAGTGAGTGTCACGGGCGGGATGATTTTGTTGGAACGATAACGGTTATCCACGAGTCCCATCAAGTAAAAAGCAGGGATCTCCCCAGGTTCAGTGGAGCTTAACGCTTCGAACGCGCTGCGGTGGCTTACCACCACTAGGCAGCTGGGGCGGATATCATTATCGCGTAGAATAAAGTCAAATACCTGCTCCAAGCTGTACCTTTTGGCTAATTCGCTAGAAACCACGATGACCTTTAGATGGTGGCCGATAAGCGGCCGGTCTCTGCGTAATGCAAACTGGCGAAAGATTTGAATGATGGAGTCGCCCGTCAGCTGTTCGTTCAGGTAGGCCTTGCTTGGCGATGAAGAGCCGGACCCTCCTTGCTTCTGTCCCGTAATTGGGGGTACGATCTGAACCGTTGCCGTCAGTACCTTCTTCTTCGGATAGGTTGCCCCTTGTTTATTGATATCCCGTTCGAATCCGGATTCATTCGCTGCATCGAGTCCCAATCCAACATAGACGCTGACATCCTCGATCTCCTTGCTGCTCCAGCAGCCGGTAATCAGAAGCAGCAGGATGCTCGCCGCCAATAGTGACGTATATCTTATATACCTGTTCATTTCGACTTCACACCTTTCTTACGGGCGATGCTGATCAGAAGCAAGAGCAATGGTAAAGCGCCAAATAAATAGATAGAGGCATTGCCTACCACATCTCCCAGCTTGAATGTTTCCGATACATCCTTCGGAATCATCGCGATGAGGAAGATGACAGGAAGCAGGATAAAGAGAAATGGCCGTATTTTCGTCTTAAGCAGATGGGACCATCCTAGCGAGGCTGCATAATGCGTTATCACAAAGGTCGAGAATATTTGCATGATCCAGATGACAAGCAGCAGGGACTCAAAACGTTCGAATATCAGTCCCTGCATTTCAAAACTCCGCATTAAGTCCAGTGTGGGCCATGTTCTTGTCTCAACTCCGTTTATGGACAGCCCGCCAATAACCATGATGACGGTGATTAAATAGATGGTCAGGGGAACCGTAATGCCAACGAGCATGGCCTTGGTGCCTTTTTTGGGAGACTTCATAAAGGCCATGGCAATGAACATGATCTCGTAACCAGTAAAAGACAGCAAAGATGGCTTTAACCCCCGAATGACGGGCATAAACCCTGAGCCGAGTACGGGCCTTAAATTTTTGATATCAAAAATACTGCTGCTTAGTAGGATCGCTATGAGAAAAATAACCAGCGTAATCGGCAGAATGATCTCGCAGATTCTGGCGATACTGTTGATCCCCCCGGTGGTTAAGTACAGACCGATCCACATAAAGGTCATCACGATGGCCCAGACGGGCGTGCCTTCCAGCAGAAATAACCCCGTTACCTCTGCCATTATTCGGATTTCAAAAGCGGAAATGGTAATAAAATAAGCAATAAACAGCAGACTTAACACAACAGCCAGCCATTTTCCGGTGATCTCGGGTACAAATTGAAACCATGTTTTCCCTTGAAATCTTCGACTTAACGCCACAATAATCAATCCTGCCAACAGGGTCATCAAACCGGAGATGAGAATCGAGATCCACACATCCGGCGTTTTGGCGGCCTCCACCGTCGTTCTAGGGAGCGTCAGGATACCGGCACCCAGCATGTAGTTAATGATCATGACGGCAGCTTGAGATGTGGTGATTTGGTCATGAGTGTTATTTGAGCTGCTCATGGTCTCGCCTCATTTCGTGCTTAGGATGGTTAATTTCTGCGGTCAGGGTCGTTCGGTTTTAACATTCGAGGTCGTTTCTTCATCACTTTCAGCGGGAACCGAATGAGGAAGTCCTTCAAGTCACTGATGCCGTAAGGCACCATTGGACTTGCGTAAGGTACGCCAAAGCTCTTCAGTATGACCAAATGACTGCAGAGAAGAAGGAAGAACATCACGACGCCAAACAGTCCAAGCACTGCCGCAAAGAACATCGCGGCAAACCGAAGAACGCGCAGTGTAATACCGGCACTGTAGACCGGGATCGTGAAGGAGGAGATGGCGGTCACAGCCACGACAATAACGAGAAACGGACTGACAATACCGGCTTGTACGGCAGCATCGCCAATAATCAGACCGCCGACGATGCCCATCGCAGGTCCGATGGGTTTCGGCAGCCGAATTCCGGCCTCCCGTAATATTTCAATGGCGATTTCCATGATGAGCGCTTCGATGATCGACGGGAAGGGCACGCCTTGCCTGGTTTCAATGATCGTTAGCGCAAGCTTGGTAGGGATCAGCCCGGGATGAAACGAAATAAACGAAATGTAGAGTGCCGGAGCCAGCAGTGCCAACAGGGCGGAGAGAAAACGCAATAAGCGGACAAACGATCCCGAGATCCATCTCTCGTAATAATCTTCCGGCGACTGCAGCAGCATGCTGAACGTGACAGGGACGATGAGAGCATACGGCGTGCCGTCAAGCAGGATAGCTACCCGCCCTTCCAGCAAGGCCCCGATCACCCTGTCGGGTCTTTCCGTGTTCTGCACTTGCTGAAAAGGACTCATGACATTTTCCTCTATCAATTGCTCGATGTATCCCGACTCGAGAGGGTCATCAATCTCGATTTTTTGAATTCGCGTGACGACCTCATCGACTAGCTTAGGATCAGCGATATCCTTCATATATGCGATGACCAAATCCTTTTTTACGCGGTTTCCAACTTCAAATTTGGTGAGCAGGAGGCTTTCGTTTTTTCCATGAAGCCGCAGCAATCCTGTATTGTCTGCCAATCTCTCGGTAAACCCGACACGGGGGCCACGAAGAAGTGCCTCAGACAAAGGTTCTTCTATATTTCGGCTCTTTCCCTTGGCCGAACCAACCAGGAAGGCGCCTTGCATTCCATCTATCAATAAACATGTTGTGCCCGCAAGGACAGATTGTACGAGTCCCAATAAGTTGTCAGTATGTTGAATCTCGCTTACGGGAAGCATCTGGGTGCTGATATAGGCTTTGACCGCATCGCTTGAACGATGGAAGTGATCCTGCTCCGCTTCCGGAACCCCCACCAACATGAGGGGCCGTATAATGTGGGTATCCATAAGATCGTTGTCCATCAATCCGTTGACAAAAACAATGGCTGCCTTCGTTCCCGTTCCCCGGATCTTAAATTCCCTGAATTCCACATCCCCATTGTTACCCATTGCTTTACGGATGGATGTAATATTCGCATCGTACCGCCCCGATAAGAGAGCTTGCGGCGAAATGCTATCCTCCCTCTGGGGGGGAGAATGTTTATTCGGTTTGAGGGAATAACTCGAATTAATAGATTTCCGAAACCAACGAGTTAACGCCAGCATGAGGATCGGTACCAGTACGAGCAGTAAAGCTTGAACCCAAATCGTCCACTTCGGCATATAGGATACAATGACTGACCACAACGACAAATCACCCCGCATTTCTTCGTAATAGATCATAATGTGAATCAAGTGTATTGTTACCCGAGGCGACCTTGAAAATTCCTGTTATTTCAATATTAGGAAGGAGAAGATGCGCTGCTCAAGTTATATAGCCAATTGCTGTAAAGCGGGATCACAAAAAAAGGAGCATCCCCAGGCTGTTGACCTGATGAGACGCCCCTTACATAATGGATAAAGCTTTAATCGTTACTTCTTCGATATCGAGAACGGCAGTTCTTCGGCGCTATAAGCACGGTAGCTTGGAGCCAGCCCGAGACGGAAATCGAGGGACTTGCCTGCCAAAATATCCTCATGCGTAATATACAGCTTGGTGTAATCCTGTCCCTCTAATTGGACGTTCGCAACGAAGTTGGACTGCGGATTATTGTTATCGGTTTGAATCGACATCTGTTCTCCGTTCGGCAGCTCAATGCTCACGCTGTCGAATAACGGGATACCGAGGACATATTCATTACTGCCCGGACATACCGGATAGAAGCCCATGGAGCTGAACACATACCATCCGGACATGCTGCCGTTATCCTCGTCCCCAGGGAAACCGTCAAAGCCGCTGTTGAACAGGTTCGACATCAGCTGTTTGAGGACAACCTGGGTTGATGCAGGCTGCCCGACATAGTTGAACAGATAAGGAATATGGAAGCTTGGCTGATTGGAAATCGCCAGCTGGCCGTAGTCGATGGCAGCCATCTCACTCATCTCATGAATTTCAAAGCCATAGCCTCGTACGTCAAAGTCCGGTGCTTTGTTGCACAATTCGGTGATTTTATTGAGAAAACGTTCTTTTGAACCATAGGCTTCGATCAAACCTTGGAAATCCTGGAATACGGCAAAGCTGGTCTGCCAGGCGCTTCCCTCGGCATAATCTAGCCCCCAGCTCGTGTCGTTGAAATCCGGACGGAAATGGCCGTCCCGATCCTTGGCCCGCATAAACCCGGTTTCTGTATCGAAAATATTTCTGTAGTTGAGCGCGCTTTGTCTGTATTGGTCTGCTACATCCGATCGGCCCAAGACATCGGCCACGCGGCTGATGCAGTAGTCGCTGTATGCGTAATCCAGCGTGTGGTTCACGCTCTCGTGATAGCTGCTTGGAACATAACCGTACTTGATGTAGTCCAGCGTTCCTTGCCGTCCATAGCAATTCTGTCCGCTCTGCGTGGTGGCTGCGGTCAGCATAGCTTCCAGCAGTTCCGGCAGCAGGTGCTGAGCCAGTCTCTTAGCCGCCGCATCCGCAATGACGGCGTCAATAAGCGTGCCCGGCATCAGCCCGCGCTCATCCGGGGACAGCCATTTTGGCAGGAAGCCGGTTTCGCGGTAGGAATTCAGGAAGCCCTCCAGCATTTCCTCGTATTCTTTCGGTGCGATGATGGAATAGAGCGGATATACAGTTTTGTAAGTATCCCAGAAGCCGTTATTGGTATAGAGAATGCCCTTCTTGACGGACCGGGCCGTAGTATCGTAATGTACCGGCTCCATGTTGGCATCCATCTCATAGAACTTCTGCGGGAACAGGAACATGCGGTACAAACAAGTATAGAAGGTGCGTATATATTCTTCGTTCGAGTGAGTGACCCGGATTTTGTTGAGGTAATGATTCCAGGCTTGTGCAGCCAGTTCCTTCTGCTCATCCAGGGATATGTTCAGCTCGCGCGCAAGGTTAAGCTCCGCTTGCTCCAGGCTAATAAACGACGTCGCCAGTTTAACATCCAGCAAGTCTCTTTCACAGTCTTTGAAACGAATGACGACATGCTGGTCGACACCGCCAAAAGCAACCTCAGGGAAGAACTGGCCCTCCTCGTTGTAATAACCTGTTGTTGCGAGATCCATGTCCTTGCTAAAGCTCATGGCTACGTACATACGGAATCCGTCGTCGTGACAGCCTGCGAAGTTGCTGACATAGCCAGTTAGCTTGCGCTGGGCTGCATCCAGTCGGAACTCGCTTATGTTATTAACGTTCAGGACGAAGCCTGCCTGCTGCCCGGAATTGTACCTCATGCGCATTGTCGCACCGTAGGTGCTGGGAACCAGCTCCGTGGTGATGTTATAACGCTGCTGCTTCACTCTGAGATAGTGGGGCTTGAATGTCGCCTCTTCAGGCCGGTAGGAGCTTTGACAGGTGAAGACGGACCCTCTGATTTTGTCGTCCGCAATCGGAGTCATCAGGAAGTGGGCGAAATCGCCCATCCATGGACTTGGCTGGTGTGTCAGGCGAATGCCTTGGAAGACACGGTCATGGGGGTTGAAAAACCAGCTTCCTTCGCTTTTGGTCTGGACGACAAAATGATTCATACCGAAAGGCACACCCGTATAAGGGAGCGCATTCCCGTTGGAATAGGTGTATTGGTTATTGGTGCCTTGCCTTGTATCGATATAGTTCAGCATGTAAAAGTCTCCTTTGGTTTTTAAAAATTAGCGTGTCACAGCTTTTTCACGGTCTGTCGTTCAATGAGACGAACAGGAACCACGGTATCCTCATGCGGGTGATCCAGAGGATTCTCGATCAGGGTGATAAGACTTCGTGCCGCCTGATACCCCATCTGTCCGAAATCCTGGGAGATGGTGGTCAGCTTGGGTTCAACGAAGCCCGCGAGATGAATGTTGTCAAAGCCCACAATGGAGAAATCATCCGGTACCGACAGTCCCAGCTCTTTGGCAATCTGAATGATCTCGATCGCGATGAGGTCATTCTCGGCAACAATACCCGTAATCCCTTGCGTCACAACGGCTTGAATAAACTGAATATAGTATTCTCTGCCGTTGTCGTTGTCATGGGTTAAGTACCGGTCGGTCAAGTCATTGACGCTGTAATCGATCAGTTTGTAATCATACAAAGCTTTCAGATAGCCGAAATACCGCTCCCGGATCGAGGAAGAGTCCTCTACCTTCAGGGAGGAGATAAAGGCGATTTTCTTATGATTATTCTCGATCAGATGTTTGGAGGCCTGATATCCGCCGCCGAAGTTGTCGGAAACAACCGACCGGAACGGAATCCCTTCAATGCATTTATCCATCGTCACCAGCGGGTACTGTGCCAGATGATACTGATACAGAATGCCAAGATCCGAGATGCTGCTTATCGGGTAGAGAATCAGCCCCGAATTGGCGCTTTGAAGCGCGGCCTCCAGCAGCTTCCGCTGTCCGACAATCGTATTGGACTGAATGTTCAAAGTATAGTCGGTCGTTGCGAGATATTCGTTGATGCCCTTTTCGTAATCACCAAGTCCCGGGTTATGGGCGAACGGCAGAATCAGCAGGATCTCCTTACTCGTTTTGCTCAGGTGACTTTGAGGGTCCCTGTCTGTGCTCACGAAGCTTCCCTTGCCTTGGATCCGGTAGATCAGCTTGGCATTCTCCAGCTCGGTCAGCGCCCTCTTCGAGGTGATCCGGCTGACGCTGTATTCCTTCGAAATTTCGGCTTCGGTCGGAAGCTGATCCCCAGCCTTGAGCTCCCCGGATTCAATTTTGGCCGTTAAAGCATTTACGATATGTTGATATAGTGGAATTTGTTCCATAGCGGATCTACTCCCTTGGATTTGATATATCATCTTGTGGCGATTATGTCAAAGTCTAATGTTACATTTGATAAAAAGTTACAATTGTTATGTTCGAATACACAAAAGGAATATTGCTCGGATGTTTATAGTTCAAAGGCTCCATGTTCATAGTATCGTGTCCATGGAAATATTTCAAGATGAGACGAGCTCAACGCCAATAAATGGGGAGAATAAATTGGTATACATAGTGAATGGACGAAGATATCAATTGATATACCAAATATTCAGAACAGAACGGGCTGTTGTTTTCCTGCGGGCGTTGATTTGATAGTTTATCACTTGTGTGGTAAATTGACTGTGATTATGGTAGGGAGGTGATTGGAGTCAATGAAACAATTGGGATTTCATCAGGAGAACCGATTAGCTATGCTGTCTTGGATTCGGATCACCCGTTTTCAACAGATCGGCAATCACCTCTCGAACGAGTTTTTACAGCCGTTCTGCATCACGGTTGCCCAATTTGACGTTTTAATCCAGGTCTTCGCGCACCAACCTTTATCACAGCAGGAGTTAGCCGAATATCTTTCCATTAGCGGCGGCGGTGTCTCCCATATGGTAAAACGGCTGGAGAAGCTGGATCTGATTGTCCGCAAGCAGGATTGGAAGGTAAAGTATATCTCGCTAACGGATAAGGGACAGGCCCTGCTGGAAGAAATTATTCCGCTGCTGTCGGATTTCCAAACCTCTATGTTCGATGTTCTGGATGAACAGGAGTTGCAGCAGCTTTACAAGACGATGAGGAAGCTTCATCAGCATAATGGAAAGAAAAAGCCGGCATACCGGAGGGTTAACGTCGAGGAGGAGTAGCTAAAGGTTGCCTGCTTGTTACTTTTTTATATACATCATAAGAACGCTCGTTCTATAATGAAATCAATGAGTAAATGAATCGTACAGGAGGGCGTTGTAGTTGAAGAAGAGTGCGCTTTTGGTCATTGATGTACAGAATGAGATGTTTCAAGTGAATGATCCGGTGTTTGAAGGGGATCGATTGCTCCACAATCTTAAGCAGCTGATCGCAAAAGCCAGAAACGGCGGCATTCCTATCCTCTACATACAACATAATGACGAGGGTTTGAGGGCAGGGTCGGAGGCGTGGAAGATTAACCCCGAGATCGCGCCTGCGATGTCCGATACAATCATTCAGAAGACCAGACCGGATTCATTCTACAACACCTCACTTGAAGAGGAACTGAAGCGGCAGGGCATAGAACATGTGATTCTTGCAGGTATGCAGAGTGAGTTATGCGTAGACACCACGTGCAGGAGAGCGGCCAGTCTGGGCTATGAGGTCACGCTGGTATCCGATGCACACAGCACCTGGAACAATTCGGTGTTAACCGCGCAGCAGATTATAGATCATGTGAACGCTACCCTGAGATGGTTTGCGGACGTGAAGACAACAGAAGAGATCCTCATTACGAAAGAAGCCGGCGTGTAATCGCCGGCTTTTTATATATTGAATAAATGATCATTAACTAGGATGGGCTTCCGCCATAATTCGATGTTCTGGATTAGAATATTCCTTCAGGCACCTTACCTTCCCAGCAATCCGGTGTGTGCAGTCCCAGCACATGACCGATGACGGCGGTCGTGTCCATGATGCTGATCGGAGTGTCGAGAAGGCCGGGTTTTACGCCCGGACCCGTAATCCCCCAGGTGATGGTCATATCCATCGGGTGGTCACTGCCATGGTCATTGGGATGAGCGCCTCCGCCGCCATGGTCCGTAACCGTGATGATCCACGTGTCTTCCAGCAGCTGCCGATCAACCAGTGCCTTGATTATCATGCCTACGTACTTATCCGTAACGGCAATCTGCTCCAGCTGCTTATCGGTACCGAATCCGTACTTGTGGCCCGCGCCGTCGGGATGATCCAACTGGATGAACATCAGTTTGCAATCGGGCTGCTGATGAATATAATCGACGATGGCTTCCGTCAGCTCGGGGTCCGGTTTGGATTCCATATGAACATTGATTGTATTCTCAATAATTCCTGTGTTGATCGGTTCCCAGCAGCTGAACGCGGACAGAGGAGCATCCGGCCATTGCTGGCGGGCCAGTTTGAATAGAGAAGCATAGGGAAAGCTCTCCGGAATTTGCCCGTGGATCGCCCGGTCATTATCAAGACCGTGTTGGACCGGGCTTACGCCATATAACAACGAGCCCCAACATTCAGCACTGATGCTGGGAAATACGGTTTGCGCATCGTACGAGTAGGCTCCTGCTTGCAGCAGGGCGTGAAGATGCGGTGCATCCGCTTCTTGAACGAACCTGCCTGCTCCATCAATTCCAAGAATAATGACACGTTTAGCCATCGATAAATCCTCCTCGGCAAGAACAATTTGATCTTTATGCATTGAAGCTGAATAAGACATTATGCAAAATGTGTACAGGATTGCTTGAAGTAATGGCGGTTGCTACCCCCATGATGCAATGCTAATGATACCTAACGTGATGAGCACGGACGTAATGATTCGCCGCCAGCCTTGCTGCTCACGCAGAACGATGATGCCGAGCAGGGTGCCGAATACCGTGCTGATTTCACGGACCGGCGCGATGTGCGCAAGCGGAGTAAGCCGCATGGCGAACAGGAATAGCAGGTACGATCCCGGTGCCAGGATGGAGCCCAGCAGAATCGTGCGCCAGTTCACCGTCCATTCCTGCTTCAGCCCTCTGGACAGTATCACGGGAACGATGAGAGCGATAAAATAACTGATATTGGATAATTGGATCAGCGCGATCGGAGAGACCCCTGCATCCAGAACGGCCTTGTCGGTCAGGGTATATCCGGAAATGCATAGCCCAACCAGGCAAGCATAAATTAAGGCCTTGGGGTTCAGGCCGGAAGAGTCTCTGAATTTCAAACCCGATAGAGCAAACAACGAAAAGATAATGACGCTAAGGCCCATGTAACCCGCTGCACTTAGATGCTCATGGAACAACACGAGGCTGCACAGCGAGGTCAGCATGGCCCCAAGCCCTCGCATAAATGGGTATACCTGGGACATATCGCCATAGGTATAGGCTTTGGAGAGGAGCGTAATATAGAAGCCTTGAATGGTCATAGACAGCAGCATAAGTCCGTAAATGTGCGGTTCCAGCTTCAGCCCTGAAATCTCCATGAGAAATGAAGGCATCAGGAGGATTAAGGTAACGGAATGGATGCACCACAGAAACACCGATTTATGAATGCTTCGCTTCGTGAACAGATTCCAAAGGGCGTGGGTAAGACCGGAAGACAGCACCAACAGCAGGGATAGCAGCTCCATCAGTAATGTCCGATAAGGACTTCAATGCTGCGGGCGGACAGATTATCCACCCATTCCTGCGAACAGCCCGGATCCGTGATAACCATGGAGATGTCCTCCAGTTTGGCGAGCTTCGAGAAGGTGGTTACCCCGAGCTTGGTGTGATCGGCAAGAACGATGCCCTCCTCCGAACGCTCCAGCATTTTTCGCGATATGTAGGCTTCATCCAGATTGTAATCGGTAATGCCATCGTTTAATGAGATACCGCCGACCGAGATAAATGCTTTATTGACCTTGAACTGTTCCAGCAGCATTTCAGTGAGAGGACCTGTTGCCGCCTGCTTGGTCCGGTCCATATCCCCGCCGATATAAATAATCTTTCCCTGAAAAATTTCCATCGCCAGATTCAGGACAGGCAGCGAATGGGTGATGACCGTCACATCGGACCGGTCCTTAAGATAACGCATGACTTCAATCGTGGTTGTTCCGTTATCCAGCAGAATGGTCTCCCCTTCCTTGACTAGGGAGGCGGCAAGTTTACCGATTGCAGCCTTTTCCTCTGCGCATGTCTGGGAACGGCTGGTGAAGGACGGCTCAATATGCCCGGAACGAGATTTGACGGCGCCACCGTAAACTTTGCGCAGCTGGCCTTCTCTCTCTAACCGGTCCAAATCCCGGCGGATCGTTTCCGCAGATACCTCCAGCTGCTCCGCAAGGGCGTGGACTCTCACCTTGCCCTCTAGTTCTAATTGATTTAAGATCTTCCCCCTGCGTTCCTCATAGGTTACAGACATAAATTCATTCACCTCAATATTGAATATGACTGATGTTGACCGAAGATGTGGATTTGATCTTATATTAGGCTGGTTAAGTTGTGCTGTCAACGAAAAATCATTGACTTTTCATTGTCATATCCACTAATATACACATAAAACCACATAAATTCACTAAAAAACCACATGTCCATGTAAAGGAGACGGTTATGTTGAAGCCAACTCTTCGATTCGGAGACGATCATACCTTCAAGATTGTGCAATTCACAGATATTCATTGGAAGAATGGGGAGCCGGAGGATCAGATGAGCCAGCGCTGCATGGAAACAGTACTGGACCTGGAGCAGCCTGATCTGGTGGTATTTACGGGCGATCTCATTTATTCGGGGGAAGCCGATCCCGGCTGGGAAAAGTGCCAGGATCCAGTGCAGGCCTTGAAGGATGTTGTCAAGACGGTGGAGTCACGCGGAATTCGCTGGGCCTTCGTATTCGGGAATCACGACACGGAGGGAGATGTTACACGTGAAGAGCTTATGGATGCAGCCCTGCAGCACACCTACAACTGTGCAGAGCACGGCTCGCCGGAAATTCATGGTGTGGGGAATTATACGCTTCCTTTGTACAGCAGCAATGGGGAAGAGACAGCGGCCGTCTTGTACTTCTTCGATTCAGGGAGAGAGTCCGAACATCCTGCTGTCCCGGGGTACGATTGGATTCGGCGCGATCAAATCCGCTGGTATGAGCTGGCGTCCTTGGCTTACAGCGCCAAGCATCAAGGGAATCCGCTGCCGTCATTGGCTTTTTTCCATATCCCTCTGCCGGAGTATCGTGAGGTGTGGGAGCGGAAGACGTGTTATGGCAGCAAGTTCGAAAGGGTATGCTGTCCGGAGGTGAATACCGGTCTGTTCGCGGCCATGCTGGAGCGGGGCGATGTGATGGGCACGTTCGCCGGACATGATCATATCAATGATTACTGGGGCGAATTGCACGGCATCCGCCTTTGTTACGGCAGAGCTACCGGTTATGGTACCTATGGCCGGGAAGGCATGCTCCGTGGTGCGAGGGTTATTCGCCTGCATGAAGGACAGCGGCAGTTCGACACTTGGATTACGCTGAGCGACGGCTCGCAGATTCGGGAACAGGAGAAGCATGAACCCGAGACGTCTATACGACAATAGAGGTTGTTCAAAAAGTCCGTTTTTGAACGCACCAATAGTCAAAAACACACCTCTCATGAAATGCACGGAAAAGATCCAGGTGGTTTCATGGTTTCATGGGAGGTGTGTTTGGTTTGCGTTATTACCCTTATCCGTTGGTAAGCAGTCGCAGCAGCAGCTCCGCCTTAGGGGGCGTGTAGCTCGGATCCTCTTGGGACTTCAGCGTCATTAATCCCGATAGCACGGATAAATAACAGGCCACGAGCTCTCTCGGATCGCCAGCCGCAATCTCCCCGGCATCCTGCCCTGCTTCGAACAGCGGCATCAGCTGGTCAACAAAGGCATGGATGGAATAGCTCTCGATAATCCGCTTGGCCTCTTCGGGCACGCCATCCGAGGTACGTGCTTGCTGAATCAACATAAAGTGCGTATTATCATCCTCTTGGAGAATCATGGAGGTTAGCAATGTGATTTTCTCAAGAGGGGTACCGGGCACGTTATAGATTTCGGAGAGCGCTAGCCGTGCCTCCTCCATCGACCATTGAACGAGCGTGATGAACAACTCGTCTTTGGATTTAAAATAATGATAGAGAAGACCGTGGCTGACCCCGGCTTCACTGGCGATCATGCTCATCTTGGTTCCGAAAATACCTCTTCTGGAAAATACTTTGATGCCAGCTCGCATGATTTGTTCTTTTCGTTCGTCGCGTATTTGATGCAGTTGTTCTTCGTTTAACGGGGCCATTGCGTCCATCCCTCATCATGGTATTCTCTTGCTGATATCAACAATAACGCATTTGATTTATTCGGGCAATCCCATGGATAAGGGCAGGGATTCGTTATTAAAGACCGGGATGATCCGCGCGAGTAGTTCTTCCAGCGGCAAGTTTGTCTCCTGTAATATTTGATGGAGCCAAGCTTTACCTTTACCCGATGGGTCTGCATTCACGAGTGCGTTGATATATTCGGCATTAAACAAATCCTGAGGTGAGGCGAAGAGACCCGTTACCATCATATATTGTTCGAATACGGCCATATCGTTATGAGCATAAGCCAGCTCCTGGCATATATCGAACAGCCTTTGGGCAAAAGAGAATCCTTGGGCGGACAGGTGGCCTTCGTAAGTTACGCCCGGCCATCTGAGATCCGCGGCTGCGCTAAGCCACCATGCAGGTTCAATGGCGGATTGAATCTGTCGAAGGGCGAAGCGTTCGAATCCCTCCTCAAGCAGAACTCCATTCTGCATCGATTGCAAGCATTGGTCCAGCGTATCTGCCTGGATCGCTGCCACTGTCATGCCCTGGCCGAATATCGGATCGAAGCTGCAGAAAGCATCACCGAGCACCAACAGACCGGAAGGCCAATCCTCCATCTGCTCAAAATGCTGTCTGAGGCATTCCTCGATCCGGTAGCCACGCGGATTGGAGATCGGTTCAAGGTGCTGAAGCAAACCTCCAATGGTAGCACCGAACAGATTTTGTGCTTCCTGGTCGTACAGCTGATGATCGGTTGTCGGATAGGAGTCTCCTCCCGCGCGGTACATAACAACCTCCGCAATCTGGTTCTCGATCGGATTGAATACGGCCGTGCCGATACCACGGGAGGGATCTCCTTCGTTCACAATGGTACTCCACGCTGCATGGATGTCCTTTGGCACCTTATAATGCCGCGTGCTGTAACCAAGGGATATGTGCAGCCTTTCGGCCTCGGGTGTCGCATAACCGAGGTTATGGAGCCAATCCGATAGCTTGGACCCGCGCCCGCTTGCATCCACGACGATATCCGCATTTATATGAAGGCGCGCCGTCTCCTCGACGCTTCTGTCCCGGAATACCACGCCGGTAACGGTATTCTGGTCGGCGTCAACCAGCAATTGCTGGGCCGTCATTTTCGGTAGGAGGGTGACGTTGGGCAGTTTGGCTACTCTGCTGCGCAGGGTCCACTCCAGCAGGGATCGGCTGCATCCCGCGTTGGGCTCATCGGGCATTTCCAGCGTGCCGAAGCGGTTGGTCATTTGAACGGACTTTTGCGCCCGGGGGTGGGCCCCGTGCTGAACCAGCTCCTCGGTTATGCCGGGGAACCATCGTTCAACGATCATCTTGCCGCGCTCAAGGAAACGGTGCGGATGATAGGCCTGCGGCGTGCCCGCCCGAGTTTCCGGCCCTGCCGGAAACTCATCCCGATCCGTGATGATCACCTCTTCGTAATGCTTGGATAACACGGTTGCGGCGAATAGTCCGGCCATGCCTCCACCTAGAATGAGCGCTTTACCTTTTGTTTTCATACGAAAACCTCCATATATAGATTGATTTAGTCAGTCAATAATAAACCAAAAGCATCTTCTGAATTTCAAATTTGGATAAAGGAGCAGGACAAATAGCGGTGAACGTCCTTAACGAATGGAGCGATGTCTCCTTTCTACTCTATATTTATGATTGATTAAGTCAGTCAATCATAAGATAAAGGTATTTATTGGATATGTCAATCCTGATTTACGTATAAGAAGCGCGAATTGCCTATAACTCCCCTTGTGTTCGCTTCGGAATTTTGGGACAATAAGGAGTGGACTATGAATAGAAAGAGGACCAATCAATGAACAAACCATCCATTTATGGATTAACATTAGATCAGTTGACGGCTTGGCTAGGCGAGCGTGGACATAAAAAATTTCGGGCAACACAGGTATGGGAGTGGCTGTATCGGAAGCGGGTCACCGCTTTTTCCGATATGACGGATGTGCATCCGGAATGCTTGCAGCTGCTCGCGGAGCATTATACCATTCTGACCTTGGAGGAGCACACCAAGCAGGAGTCTCTGGACGGAACGGTTAAGTTCCTGTTCAAGCTGGTGGACGGCAATCTGATTGAGACCGTATTGATGCGGCATAAATTCGGTTTGTCGGTCTGTGTGACTACCCAGGTCGGCTGCAACATCGGCTGCAGCTTCTGCGCGAGCGGTTTGCTGAAGAAGAGCCGGGATTTGTCCGCAGCGGAAATTGTGGAGCAGGTCATGCAGGTTCAGCTTCACTTGGATCAACAAAGTAACAGCGAGCGGGTCAGCCATCTCGTGGTGATGGGGATTGGGGAGCCGTTTGATAATTATGAGAACATGTCGGATTTCATTCGCGTGATCAAGGATCATAAGGGGCTTGCCATCGGTCCCCGTCATATTACGGTATCGACCAGCGGGTTGGCTAATAAAATCGTCGAGTTCGCGGACAGCGATCTGGGCGTGAATCTCGCCATTTCCTTGCATGCGCCGAATGATGAGATTCGAACCCGCATTATGAAGATTAACAAAGCGATTCCGATCGAGAAGCTGATGGCGGCGATTGATTATTATCTGGAAAAAACGAATCGCCGTATTACGCTGGAGTACATTCTGCTGAAGGATGTGAACGATCAACGGGAGCATGCGCTTGAGCTGGCAGAGCTTATTGGCGAGCGACGCAATCTGGCAAATGTGAATCTCATTCCGTACAACCCGGTGGATGAGCACAGCCAATATCAGCGCAGCACGAAAGAATCGATCACCTCTTTTTACGATGCTCTGAAAAAACAAGGCATCAGCTGCAGCGTTCGTCTGGAGCATGGAACCGATATCGATGCGGCCTGCGGGCAGCTGCGAAGCAAGCAGATCAAGAAAGCGCAATAACAAGAATAACGCGCAATTCCATGGGGATTTATCCGCCGTGTGGATTGACCAGTTGCAAGAGCGTACCCATTACATATGGGTATGCTCTTCTTAATAAAATCCGAAGCGTTATATAAAATTAATTCGAGAGGAAGGATACTTTAACATGCTGGAGACACATCCAACCATCAAAAAGCTGCAATTCAAGGACCTCGGCCAACCGGTTCTGATGTTAAACGCGCCACAGGTCTATCAAGAGGTCATCAATTCCCTGCAAGGCGATGTGCATACGGAGCCTAGGCAAGTGCCTTACGATTTTGTGCAAGCCTTCGGGACAAGCAATGAGGAATTGCAGCGCTTAGCCAAGATCGCAGCCAGCTCTGTGACTGACAACGGCCTGCTGTGGTTGTGTTACCCCAAGAAATCGTCCAAAACCTACAAGAACTCCGATTGCAGCCGGGAGAGCGTTACGGGCATTCTTGCTGATGAAGGCTATGAGCCCGTCCGGCAAATCGCTATCGATGAGGATTGGTCTGCCTTGCGTTACCGTAAAGTGGAGTTGATCAAGTCCATGACGAGATCGTTCGCAGCAACCGCGAAGGGGAAGGAACGGACCGGTCAAGAGGACGATAAATAATTACAAGCTCGATAGCCATACGGCAGATATCAGAGTGATAGAAAGGATGGGAATATGTTAACAATCAAAGAATATAGCGTTGAACTGGTGAAGGATCCTTTTGGAATCCTGGCAGGCAAACGCTTTGAGTTTGTATGCGATCTGGACGTGCCGGAGGACGACGAGCTCTATTCGGAGCATGGCGTCTATCTGAGAGTGATTTATCTGGATGACGAGGAGTCTTCGCGCATTGTAAAATACGACTTCTATGAGCGGACAACGGACCAGTACCTGGACTTCGATATGGAGCCCGAGGAAGAGGAAGAACTCTTGGCGTTTTGCAAAGAGCATTTGCAGGAAGCGTGAATAGAGCCGGAAGATGAGAACAGGCACGTCCGGAGTGACTTGGTCATTTCTGTGCAAATCTAACCGATGGCATCTTATTCCAAGGAAATGGGAAATATCGCCCAAATGGCCTTGCAAACTACGGATGGTTTTGGTAAAGTTAGACACAACTTATAAACGAACGGAGGGTTACGTATGTTGGATTATTCCCGATTGAGATCTTTTCGCGGCTAATGATATAGCGCTAAAGAGACCTGCACAGATGCAGGGTAATCGGGATGGGTCCGTCTTTTTTACGTAACCCATTTTTATGATATGTCTATAAAAATACACGTTTTTTCATTTGCGGGATAACGGTGTTCTCACCTTCCTGTTTTATTTGAATGTGTATTTTGATTAGGCATTCCAGGAACGGTGGACAGCTAAGACCCGTTCCGGTTACCCAGCACAGGCAGCTCGATGCCTGTGCTTTTTTGTTGTGGACGGCTTTGATGCAATGAAAAATGGAAGGGGATTGATTCCTTATGACAATAGCAAAACCAAATGATGATTACACACAAGTGATACTAGAGATGCTGGAGATTGCCGGAAAACACGGGGTGAATTTGATTCCGGAGGGAATAGAGATGAATGAATCCGGCATGGATTTCCTTGTTGGATTCGCAGAGGAAGCAGGGACTGGAGCACGGTGGATTCTGCGTAAACCGAGACGATCGGATGTGCTGGATAGAGCAGATAACGAAGCTCGAGTCCTGAAGCTGATTCAATCCCATCTTCCTGTTGATGTACCGGATTGGCGGATTTACACGCCGGAGCTTATCGCCTATCCGCTGCTTAGCGGGCAGCCTGCCGCTTCCGTCAGTATGGAAGGATATGCATGGAATATGGATCATGAGAATCCGGGAGACGTGTTTATCCGCTCACTGGCTGAAGCGCTGGTTGCCTTGCATGGCGTTGATCATGATGCAGCCCGAGCAGCAGGTCTGCGGGTGAAGAGTCCCCAAGAGGTTCGTGAGGAGACGGCGCAAAATATGGAAGACATCAAGAGTCGCCTGGGCGTTTCCGATGCGCTGTGGGTGAGATGGCAAAAATGGCTGGAGGAGGATTCCTATTGGCCGACGCATTCCGCCCTCATCCATGGCGATCTTCATCCCCCGCATATCCTGATTGATGAGCGCGTGCAGGTGACCGGACTTTTGGATTGGACGGAGTCCGAGGTAGCAAGTCCCGCCAAAGACTTCGTGTTATACTACGCTATTTATGGCGAGCATAATCTCCGTGTCCTGTTGGACCGGTATGAACAAGCCGGGGGGAAGGTATGGCCGCGCATGTTCGATCATATTGTCGAACAGCATGCCGCGTATCCCGTGCTGATCGCCCAGTTCGCTCTCCTGACAGGTCAGGAAGAGTATATGACGATGGCGCGGAATGCCCTAGGTTTGACGGAGTAAGCCTCGCAGGAGGATGCGGCAGGGTTTTATCCCCATTTGATACGACTGCAAACGCACTGAATACAGCGCTGAGAAAACGAAGAGCCAACCGATGCATACATTCGGTTGGCTCTTTGCATGATATAAATTAACAGAATTCAACATTATTTTGGATGAGCCGTAGGACATATAATGAAATCATGGTGAAATAAGGAGTAGGGTTAACGGATTTTTATTACGTTCGTAACGTAATTTACATACCTGTAAACCTCTTGGAAGAGTAAATATGTTATCCTAGACATACTAAACTTACATACATCATTCATTAGGGAGGGGATTGACCGTGAATATTGAGGTACGTTTATGCCCGAAGGAACAGTCATTTATTCTGCATAACATATATCCGCTGTACTTGCATGACATTGCTGAGATATGGGGGGTCCGTCCTAACCGGTTCGGTGTATTTGAAAAAGAGGATGTGCCGACCTTAAGCGAGCAGAGCAAGCAGCTCGATGTGTGGTGGGAGCAGCCATCGGTTCTTTTTCCTTATCTGATCTCCGTAGATGGTATTGCGGCAGGGCTGGCTCTGGTGGCGACCACGCCATACATTCCATCGCCGAATATCCAGTACTACTTGAATGATTTTTTTGTGCTTCGGACTTTTCGAAGACAAGGTGTAGCCCAACGAGCGGCTGAGCTTGTGTTCGATCATTTCCAAGGTGCATGGGAGCTGCAAACGAATCCGACCGAGCGCAACATGAGTACCCAGATTTTTTGGCGAAAAACGTTGAACACGTACACGGGCGGACGATATACGGAGCATGATGGCGTCCATCCGGAGAAGGGGGATATGCTGGTCTTCCGTTTTAATAACAAATGAGATGGAGTCTCCAGCATTTCTTCAGGGGTGAAATCGGGCTTGACAGCTGGATGCCGCCGGGAGTAAACTGAGTTAAATTTTTCAAACATGCTAGGATGAGGACGCCAGAGTCGCAAAGGAAGCTGAGCCAGAGAACTGCTGGGTGGTGCGAAGCAGTCAGCGGCGATGCATGGCCATCACCTCGGAGCAGATCCGTCGATCGTTTATAACTTGAGGCGTATCCGGGTATTCCCTGCCGTTATCATGGGGCATCATTGATGGATGATGACGAGAGTGCGTGCACGGCTTCTTGCCGGCGCGAATCAGGGTGGTAACGCGGAGACAAAGCTCCGTCCCTACAGGGGACGGGGCTTTTTTATGCGCCTTTGGACCATGGAAAAGAGAGGAGTGTACGAATGCTTGCGAAGTTAATGTCTCAGGACGAGGTGCTGTACCAGGAAGATTTTATTCAGGATGAGGTGTCATACAATCTGATTCATCTCCTTGCCGAGACGCCGCAGAACATGGGGTTGAAATCGCCGGACGGACGCATGATCTTTGCGCAGTCTCCTCGTGGGAACGCATGGTTATGGATTTCCCGGAAGGTTTCCGAAGATAGGCGGCAGCACCTGCTCCAAGAGCTGGTTAGCGAGCTTAAGGAGGTGACCCTGCCTGGCGTGACCGGGGAGCCGGATGTGGCAGAGCAGTTTGCAAGCTGTTACGCGGAGGAACGTCATGAGACCTACCGTCATCATATGACGATGGAGGCTTATCATGCCCCCGTCGTGAAGCACTCTCACTTCGTCGAGGGCACCATCAGGCAGGCCGCTGCTGAAGATATGCAGCAGGTGGCCCGGTTTCTGGTCGGATTCTCGGAGGATGCTTATGGGGTCCGCCCGAATGCGGTAAGCCAGGTCGAGACGGCGCAGCGCCTCATTCAGCAGGGTGGGTTATATTTATGGATAGCAGACGGCAAAGCGGTCTCGATGGCCAATGTTGCACACCGGTCACCACGGCACGGTCGCATCAACGCTGTATACACGCCGAGGGCTGAACGAAAAAATGGCTATGCCGGCGCCCTGGTTGCAGACCTCGGACTTCGCTTGCTGCAGGACGGCTTGGTGCCCATGCTGTATGCCGATCAGGCCAACCCGGTCTCCAATCGATTGTATCAACATATCGGGTTTAGCCGGTGCGGGACGATTAGCGACTTCAAGTTTGTTAACAATGAATAACAATAAGGAATCCGCTAAAGCGGCACGGCTTGGACAAAGCCGGGGAAGACGAAGGGCATCAACAAATGTTATTCTATAAAGGTAGCTAAAAAATGCATAGCCCGATTGGATAGTACATGATCCCGGAGCCAGACAATACCCACATCCGACTGGAAATCAGCGCTCGTAATGGACAGTGTCCGAATGTTGGGAATCGTAAATGAGGACATCACCGACTCGGGTAAAATGGTGGCGCCGATGCCTTCCGCTACCAATGCAACGATAATGGCAACGCTGGAGCATTCGCATATGACACGCGGTTCAAGTTCGCCGCGTTTAAATTCTTGTATTACCCGCTCGTGCATCCCGATCGTCTGATCGGTTTTTAAGGACAAGAACGGATATTCCGCGAGCTCGCGCATCGAGATTTCCGAATGGGAGGATACACTTTCCCAACTGCTTGGAAGGACCGCGACGAACGGGTCGGAGGGCAAAGGCTGAACGGCATAACGCTCAGGCCCGAAGCTGGATTCGAAAGGGAGCCGGGTCACCGCGAGCTCGATATTGCGCTTGTCGAGCTGATCTGCCAGCAGGGAGTGATCGCCTTCCCGGATCTTGAAGGTGACCTCGGGATATTGCTGCCGAAAGATATGGATGCGCTGCGGCAGGAGCGAAATACAGGAGACGACGGCACCGATGGAGAGCATGCCGCGGATTCCCGCGTGGATCTCCTTTACCTCGGTTAGCGTTTCATTGAACTGGTTCAGCAGGGACGCGGCTCTGTTCTGAAGCAGCTCGCCTGCGTGGGTGAGCTGAAGCTGCTTGCCGCTGCGTTCAAACAGCAGAACTCCGAGCTCTTCCTCCATCAGTTTCAGCTGACGGCTTAATGGAGGCTGCTCCATATTGAGCTGTTTCGCTGCACGCGTGATCTGCCCTTCCTGTGCAATCGTCAGGAAATATCGCAGCTGTCGAATATCCATGTTCATCCCCCCTCTCCATACCTTTAAGGTATGGTATCCCTATAAATCAGATATTTTTAATATAGGGTATCCATTGATATGATTCAACTAATAACGTTTGCAAAATAAGGAGATGTTGCACATGACTTACACGATACCCGTGGAATTAACGACGACCCTGAAGACAAAGCCGAGCCACCATAAACAGGCTTTCGGCACGGTATTTACGGACCACATGTTTATTCTCGATTATGACGCAAGTCAAGGCTGGCACGATCCGCGCGTCGTTCCGTATCAGCCGATCGAACTGGACCCTGCCGCCAAGGTATTTCACTACGGGCAGACCGTATTTGAAGGCTTGAAGGCTTACTTGACGGAAGATGAGCGGATTCTCATGTTCCGCCCGAACAAAAATATTCAGCGGCTGAACCTGTCCAACCAGCGACTGAGCATTCCGGCATTGGACGAGGAGCTCGTTATGGAAGCGCTCAAGCAGCTCGTGCTCGTGGATCGCGACTGGATTCCTTCCGAGCCGGGCACATCGCTCTATATTCGTCCATTTGTGATCGCCACCGAGCCTGTGCTTGGCGTAGCGCCATCGCTGCAATACAAGTTCATGATTATCCTATCGGTGGTCGGTTCGTATTATGCGGAAGGCATCAATCCGGTCAGCATTTACGTGGAGCCTAAATACGTGCGTGCCGTAGCCGGCGGCGTGGGCAATGCCAAGACAGCTGGCAACTACGCGGCAGGTTTGAAGGCACAGGATGAAGCAACGCTGAAGGGATACTCTCAGGTGCTGTGGCTCGATGGCGTACATCGCAAATATATCGAGGAAGTCGGCAGCATGAACGTGTTCTTCAAGCTGGGTGATACGGTCGTTACCCCGGCACTGAATGGCAGCATCCTGGATGGAGTTACCCGGAACTCCGTCATCCAGCTGCTTCAACATTGGAACATCCCGGTGGAAGAGCGGGCCATCTCCATTGATGAAATCGTGGAGGCCCATCGCAGCGGATTGCTGACCGAAGCTTTTGGCACCGGCACGGCAGCGGTCATTTCGCCGATTGGCTCCCTGGAATGGCAGGATGAGCAATTGAAGATTGGTGAGGGAGCGACGGGCGAACTCTCCAAACGCGTATATGACGCTATCACGGGCATCCAGCTCGGAACGGTTGAGGATCCGTTCGGCTGGACGGTGGAGCTTGCATTATCTTAATGAACCTTCAAGGACCCTGTCTCAGGCATACTGAGGCAGGGTCTTTTTTTAAGAGATAGAAAGTATACACGTTAAACGTTTTTAGTATATTAAGCGCACATGTTACGATAAGGGTAAATTGTTGATACGTTGATGTCGGAAGGCATGGAGGTGCTTTTTTAATGAATCGTCCGCAGAGTGTCGTTCCTGATGCTATAGATTTTACGAACGCTGCTTTTCCTTTTACGGCGTCGACCACGCACGGCATATTTGCCGGAGCCCAGCGCCTGCATTGGCATCATGCTTTGGAGCTCAATTATATTCAGAGCGGGACCGGATTTATTCTGATCAACGGGATGAAGCTTCAGTTTCAGCAGGGAGATATTATTTTCATCAATAGCAATGATCTTCACCGGGCGTATGAGACTGAGAACCTGGTGATGGATGTCATTATGTTCGAACCTTCATTATTATCCATTGACCTCAAGTTCGATCCGGATCTGATGGCTCCCTTCCGTTCGCTCGGAAACATGGAGAGGCAGTCCCCCGTACACGATGAATTGGCTCACCTGCTGAGGCGCATGTTGGAAGAGTATCAAATCCGTGGTACCGCATATATGAGCCTGATCCGTTCGGATCTTATTCGTTTCCTGAGTTTGGCGAACCGCCATCTGTCGATCCCGGCTCAAGCGAACAGGCCGATCAAGGGCAGGGGAATGCATGCGCTAAAAGAAGTCCTGCGCACGATGGAGCTTCAGCTGGACTACAGCTGGACGCTGCAGGAGCTGTCGGACTTAACGCATCTGAGCCCTTCCCGGTTCAGCGCTCTGTTCCAGCAGGCGGTCGGCACTTCACCGCACCATTATCTGATTCAGCTGCGCTTGACGCATGCCGTGCACTTGCTAGAGACGACGGACCAGAAAATTATCGAGATTGCGGAATCCTGCGGGTTTCGGAATCTGTCTAATTTCAATCGTCTGTTCAAGCAGCATGTCGGCGCATCGCCAAGCGAAATCCGGGAGCGTGCCTATGCCGGCACTCCTGTAATCCCCTCCACTTCAAAAACCAAGAAACAGTAAGATAGTATCACTCCTTGATCGTATAACAGTAGATGGATGCCAGTGGAAGCGGTATCTTAAATACATACCACCACATGACGCCGCTGTTTGGCGGGTAGGAGTGAAATGCATGAGTTTGTATCTGGGTGTAGATGCCGGCGGTAGTAAGACACACGCCGTGATCTGCGATGAACAAGGGAACATTCTTGGCAAGGGAGCGTCTGGGAACGGCAATCATCAGATTCACCGTGAACATGCGGCCCGTAATATTGAGGAGGCTTGCAATGCGGCTCTTCAAGAGGCTGGCGCTGCCAAAGAAGATATCAGTTATGCTTATTTCGGCTTGGCCGGAGCAGATCGGGAAGCCGATTATGAGATCCTGCGTCCGATGATCGGGGCTCTCGGTTATCCTAAGCATGATATCGCATGCGATACCATTATTGGGATGAGGGCTGGAACGAGCCGTCCGTATGGCGCTGCATTGATCTGCGGTACGGGCTTCAACAGCGCGGCCCGAAATCGTGCGGGAGAAGAGCTGCAGTATGGAGGCTTTGGCTTCTTGTATGGAGACGGCTACGCGGGCGGTTCCGGATTTGCCACGCTGGCTTTCCGGGCAGTCATTCGGGCCTGGGATGAGCGGGGACCGGCAACCTTATTGACGTCGCTCGTACTGGAGCAAATGGGATACACGTCTGTAGAACCGATGTATGAGGATGTCCTCTACGGCAAGACGAAGGTTCCGCCAAGCCTCGTGAAGACCCTGTTCCAGGCGGCGGAAGCAGGTGACGAGGTAGCCACCCGAATTCTTGAGAATGAAGGCGAAGAGCTGGCCAATGCGGTATGTACGCTGATCCGGCGGCTCGACATGACGGAGGAAGCCTTTGACATTGTCTATATCGGCAGCGTGCTGAACAGGCCGAACAGCTCGATTCTGACGGATGCGATCGAACGGATCGTGGCGGTCCGGGCACCGCATGCAACCTGTGTAAGACTGACATCCGATCCGGTTTCCGGCGCGCTTCTTTGCGCGATGGACGCTGACGGTCATGCCATTGATGCACAGGCGGAGGCCAAACTGAAAGCATTTACATTTGAACAGGCAACCACTGCCTGATCAGTTTATCGTTGGATAAGAACCTGATAAATACGGATTGATATCATACCTTGGAGGCGATTAACGTGGCAGCAGGATTAAAGATAGCGGTCATCGGAGGAGGTTCCTCCTATACCCCGGAAATTGTTGAAGGTTTCATTCGCAATTATGAGCATATGCCGATTCGCGAACTATGGTTCGTTGATATTGAAGAAGGCAAGCCTAAGCTGGAGATTGTAGGCAATCTGGCTAAACGCATGGTGAAAGAGTCGGGCCTGCCGATCGAGGTTCACCTGACGCTGGATCGCAGACAAGCGATTGCGGGCGCTGATTTTGTGACGACCCAGATGCGTGTCGGCTTGCTCGCGGCACGTAAACAGGATGAGCATATTCCGATTAAACACGGCGTCATCGGACAGGAGACGACGGGCCCGGGCGGCATGCTGAAGGCGCTGCGCACGGTTCCGGTGATTCTGGACATTTGCCGTGATATCGAGGAGCTGGCACCGAATGCATGGATGCTGAATTTCACGAATCCGGCGGGCATCGTCACGGAGGCGGTTGCTAAGCACAGCAAGGTGAAATCCGTCGGTCTGTGCAACTCGCCGATTAACTTTCAGAAATTCCTGGCGGCAGAGTACGGCGTGTCGGAGAAGGACGTTCTGGCCGAGTTTGTCGGGATCAACCACCTGCACTGGGTGACGTCCGCTATCGTTAACGGGGAAGAGAAGATGCCGGAGCTGCTGGACGGCGGCAAATCGTATACGGCGAAGAACGTACCGACCTTCGGCTGGGATGCGGATTTTATCCGCTCGCTTGGAGCGATCCCGACGTATTATCTTAAATATTTCTACATGACCGATACGATGTTTGCGGACATGAAGGCATCGCTGGAGAAGGACGGAACTCGAGCGGACGTAGTCAGCCGCGTTGAGCAGGAGCTGTTTGAGCTCTACAAGGATGAGAATTTGGCCGTGAAACCGAAGCAGCTGGAGCAGCGGGGCGGCGCTTATTACTCTGAAGCGGCAGTCAATCTGATGACGTCCATCTACAATGACCGCCATGATATCCAGACATTGAATGTCGCAAACGGCAATATCTATGATTTCCTGCCTGCCGATGCCAGCATCGAGATCAATTGCGTGGTAACAGGCCAGGGTCCCATCCCGCTTGCACCGCAGAACGTGCCTTCCCATGTGAAAGGGCTGATGCATGCGGTGAAAGTATACGAACAATTGACGATCGAAGCGGCCATTACCGGTGATCGCGGCATTGCGCTGCAGGCGCTGGTTCACCATCCGCTGGTGCCGTCCGTGACCGTAGCGAAGCAACTGCTGGGTGAAATGCTGGAGGCGAACAAAAAGTACTTGCCGGCTTTTTTCAAGCCGGAGACCGTGCAGTAAACCGGAATGAAATCAAACGTGCGGAAATGATATAGAGCCATGCAAAACCCCTCTTCGAAATTGAAGAGGGGTTTTGTCGATTGTACTACCGGAATCATGAATGAGATGAAATTTCGGTTCGGACCTTCATTCCTGTCACATCTCGATGCCCTCGCACGTCATACCCGTATAAAACCGAAGGGATGATGACGGATGCTAAAATATGACGTAGCCATTGTAGGTGGAGGCGTAGCCGGTTTAACAGCTGCAATCTATGCGGCAAGAGCCGGGAAGCAAACGATACTCGTTGAAAAGCAGGAGCGTTTAGGTGGTCGGGCCATGACCCATAAGAAGAAGGGAGCCTATTTCAATCTGGGCGGGCATGCCTTATATCATGGAGATGCCCTTTCAACCTTTCGAGAATTAGGGCTCCAATTGCCGGGAGGCCAACCTTCGATTGACGGGTATGGGATATGGAAAGGGAAACTAAGCCCGTTACCCATGGGCGTGAAATCCCTATTCACCACCCCTCTATTATCCTGGAAGGGCAAGATGGAGCTAGGCGCTTGGCTTGCGAAATTAGGTAAACTGGATACACAGCTGTACGACAACATGAGTCTGCGCGAATGGATTGAAGGTAACGTACAGGATCCGATGGTACGAAATTTATTCTATTCGCTATTACGTACAGCGAGTTATGTGGTAGCCCCTGACCTGCAGGCTGCCGGTCCCGTACTGCAGCAGCTTAAGCATGCGCTGAAGGGGGTGTTATATCTGGATCGGGGCTGGGGGGCCATGGCCTATGAATTAAAACAAAAGGCTCTGGAGCAGGGAGTTCAAATCGTAACGAAGAATAAAGTCATTTCGGTTGAGCATCACGAGGGAAAGGTACGGCACGTCTTTTGCGGCGATGGCATGAAAATAGAAGCAAACCATATTATTCTTACCACACCGCCAGCTGTGGCTTACGAACTGGTGCCCCATGCAGAAGAAACCGCCCTTCATACTTGGAAGGAGCAGGCGATCGAAGTGACAGCGGCTTGCTTGGATGTAGCCCTGCGTCGTCTTCCGGAACCGAAGCAGCAGTTTGTATACGGCCTCGATCAAACCGTCTTTCTCTCGAATCAATCCCGTGCGGCTTACCTGAGTGATGATGGCGCACAAGTCATAACCTTGCTTAAGTATCAGGGCAAGGAGAAGGATGCAAGAAAGGATCTGCAGGAATTAGAAGAAACCTTAGATTTGGTGCAGCCGGGTTGGCGCAACGAGCTCGTGGAGAAACAATACCTTCCTAACATCACGGTCTGCCACGATTTTATGCATGTGAAACGTCAGGAGAACCCGGGTCCAGCCGTCCCTGAAATCGGCGGGTTGTATGTAGCGGGAGAATGGGCAGCGCATGGCGAACTCTTGGTTGATGCTGCAACTGCAAGCGCCAAGCGGGCTGTACAGCATATACTCTCGCTTGAAAGTGAGGAAAGAACCCCGAATGAGCACAGAGTTATTGTATAAAAGCTATCGATCCGCTCTTTTCTCGTTAGCTTACCGGATGCTGGGAAGTGTAATGGATGCGGAAGATATCGTACAGGAGGCCTTCATCAGCTATAACCAATTGCCCCATCCGCAGGACATTCGCAATGAGAGAGCGTTTCTGTACAAAATCGTAACGAATCGCTGCTTGGATTTGCTGCGCTCTTCTGCCAAAAAGCGCGAGCTGTACGTCGGTCCCTGGCTGCCGGAACCCTTGATCGAGAATATGGCGTCAGAGACGGACCCTTCGCTTATCGTAGAGCAGCAAGAGTCCATTTCTACAGCATACCTGCTGCTACTTCAGCAGCTGAACGCGGTGGAAAGAGCTGTTTTTCTCCTCCGCGAGATTTTTCATTATTCCTATGACGAAATTGCTGAAATTCTGGGGAAAAGCAGTGCCAATTGCCGTCAAATCTTTCGCCGCGCTAAGAGCAGCATTCATTTTGATCCTGATCAGAGACCCTCGATCTCAGTGGCGGAGGCGCAGATCAAGGATTTTGTGGACTCCCTCTTACAGGGGAACACGAATAAGCTGCTGGAGTTGCTAAGCGAAAATGTCGTTCTCTACTCGGACGGCGGCGGTAAAGTCAGAGCGGCGCAAATTCCTGTGGTTGGAGTTCATAAAGTGATCCAATTGCATCTGAACCTGCTTAAAATGTATGAAGGACAATATGCGTACTCTTATCTTACCGTCAATGGTCTGCCGGGAATGCGGATCCGGTTGGATAACGGTGTCCAATTCATTTATTCTTTTGCTTTTAAGAACCATCGGATCGAAACGATTTATACCGTGGCAAATCCGGATAAACTCAGACATATACAGTTGCCGTGATGCCAAAAAACAGGGCCGGTTTAAGATCATAGGATCTTAAGTCGGCCCTGCTGCTGTATCAAGCTGGGATATTATACGCCGGAATAAGCCATGAATCCGCCGTCTACGGGAATCACCGTTCCGGTGACGAACCCGGAGGTCTGATCATCCACAAGCCAGAGCAGAGTGCCGAGCAGATCCTCCGGCACGCCGAACCGTCTCATGGGGGTATGGGAGATGATTTTATGAGAGCGCTCGGTTAACGAACCGTCGCTATGGGTCAGCAGATTGCGGTTCTGCTCGGTCAGGAAGAAGCCTGGCGCGATCGCGTTCACGCGGATGCCGGATTCCGCGAGATGCACGGACAGCCACTGCGTGAAGTTGTTGATGGCCGCTTTGGCTGCACTGTAAGCCGGGACCTTGGTCATCGGGCTGGGTGCGCTCATGGACGAGATATTCAGCACGACGGCCCCGGGACGTCCTAGCATCCCTTCCGCAAAGACTTGCGTCGGTATAAGCGTGCCAATGAAGTTCAAATCGAATACGCTGCGGAAGCCAGGTACGCTTAACCCGAAAAAGGTTGTCAGATCCGGCTGCCCTACATCCTCCGGACGGAAAATTTCGTTGGTTGTATTCGCGTCTTTCCGGTTACCGCCGGCTCCGTTAATGAGGATATCGCAGGATCCGAAAGACTCGCGCACAGCCTTCTCCGCTTGCCGGACGCTTTCCACGTCCGTTACATCGCAGGAAACGGCAATCGCTGTACCGCCGGCGGCCGTAATTTCATCCGCCACCTGCTGCCCTTTCTCGGCCGTACGATTCAAGACGGCGACTTTGGCGCCTTGCCGGCCCAGCTCCAAAGCCATTGCCCGGCACAGCACCCCGGAGCCGCCCGTGATGACAACCGTCTTCCCGTTTAATGACGGATGAATGGGAAGGGATGACGTCACTTGCGGCGTGGATTCATGAGAAGCTTGGCTTGGTCCGGATTCGGATTCGGATGTACCCGCTGCATGGATATTCACCTCACTCATTGAACGGCCTCCTTCAGCTCGGCTGCGCGTCCCGCACGCTCCCGGCTGTAAGCGTCCCACAGCCCCCAGAGATACATAATGCCGAGGGCGCGGTCATACAGACCGTAACCCGGACGGCACTGCTCGCCCCAGATATGCCGCCCGTGATCGGGCCTTACGTATCCGGTGAAACCGTTGTCATGATAGGCTTGCACAATGCCGGAAATATCAACGGTACCGTCCTCGGTACGGTGGGACGTTTCGATGAAATCGCCGTTCTCGTAGACGCGTACATTCCGGATGTGCGCAAATGGAATCCGGTCATGGAACTCATGGATCATGGAGACGATGTCATTGTCCGGATTGGCGCCAAGCGAACCGCTGCACAGGGTCAAGCTGTTTGCCGGGCTATCATATAGCTTGAGGAATCTTCGCAGGTTCTCCTGGCTGGTAATGACCCGCGGCAGACCGAAAATCGGCCAAGGCGGATCGTCCGGGTGAATGGCCATTCGGATGCCGTTCTTCTCGGCAGCCGGGATGACGGCGCTTAAGAAATATTCGAGGTTGCGCCACAGATCATCCTCGGTAACGCCGCGGTATGCTTCGAACAGGGAGGTCAGATGCGCCAAACGCTCCGGTTCCCAGCCTGGCATCGTAAGCTTGCTGTTTCGGTTGATCGTCTGGACCAGCTCCATCGGATCAATGCCGTGGATCTTGGCCTTCTCAAAGAAGAGAGCCGTCGATCCATCGGCAGCCTGCTTATGGAGATCGGTTCTAGCCCAGTCAAACACCGGCATAAAATTGTAGCAGATGACCTTGACGCCGACCTGGCCCAATTTCTCAATCGTCCGGATGTAGTTGGCTATGTACTGATCCCGCGAGGGCAGCCCAAGCTTGATATCCTCATGCACATTCACGCTTTCTACAACGTCAATATGAAGGCCGTACGCTTTTGCCTGGTCTGCGATTTCTTCAATTCGCTCCATCGGCCATTCCTCGCCGACAGGAATATCGTGAAGTGCCCATACGATGCCCTCCACACCTGGGATTTGTCTAATCTGATCCAGCGAGACCGTATCGTTGCCCTCGCCAAACCACCTGAATACCATGCGCATTTCTTCACCGCCTTTACAAGTTTAAGGAGTTAACGCAAAGCTGCTGGGAATTTTGCAAGTTACGAGTGCACCGCCAAGATGGAAGCCTGCGAACGGATAAGTCTATCCGCCGGCATTACTTTATTTAAAATAATCGGGATGCTTCTCTTTCAGCACGGCCAGATTGGAGATGATCAGGCTGAGATGGGCCTGCATTTCCCGTTCGGCATGATCAGCGTCATGACGTGAAATCGCGTCGACGATCTCCCGATGCTGCTCGTACAGGTTGGTCCAATTCGGATCGGCGGACAACCATAACATCCGGCTCCGGTTCAGATGAGCGTTCATCTGCTGCAGCACGTTCCATGTGCCGACCTTCCGGCAGCCTTCGAACAAAATACGATGAAAGGCCTCATCCAGCTCAAACATGTGCTTGCCGTCATGCTTCTCGATGCTCTCGCGCTGCTCGGACAGATTGTGCTCCAGCTCGGCGAATTTATCCTCGGGAAAGCTTTCGCAGGCAAGCCGGACTACGGCTTTCTCCAGCTGTTCACGCATGAAGCGCGCTTCCTCGACCAGCTCCGAATCGATGAGCGAGACGCGCGTGCCGCGCTGGGGAAGCACCACAACAAGGTCCTCCTGGGCCAAACGGACAAAGCTTTCCCGTACCGGCGTCCGGCTGACCTCGAAGGATAGGGAAACCTCCTTCTCGGATAGAGCTGTTCCCGGCGGCAGCTCCAGACTGACAATTTGCTGTTTAAGCCGGGAGTACACGATATTTCCGGCCGATCCCGGCTGTAATCGCAAAGATTCTACCACTGCATCACCTCCTAATGTATTCCATACTACCATACTTGTATGGTAGTATGGAACTGAAAATCGAAATAAGAATCGGAGGGCGATCACATGAGCCGTTTGGACACGGAAAACCTGCTCCTAAACAGCAACAGCGCGAAGAAACTCTTTTATGATTATGCGGAAGGGATGCCGATATTCGATTACCACAATCATTTAAACCCGAAGGATATCGCCACCAACCGGCAGTTCGATAACCTGACGGAGCTATGGCTGGAGGCTGACCATTATAAATGGAGGGCGATGCGCTGGCTTGGCGTCGACGAAGAGCTGATTACAGGCAGTGCCAGCGCCGAAGCCAAGTTCATGGCCTGGGCGGAATGCGTTCCGCGCTTGGTTGGCAATCCGCTCTATCACTGGACCCATCTGGAGTTGACCCGTTATTTCGGGATTCAAGAGCGGTTGACCGCCGATAATGCTAAGGAGATCTGGGAAGCTTGCAATGAGCAGCTGAAGGCTCCTGCCTTGCGGGCAGGCGGAATTCTGGAGAAGTTTAAGGTTAAAGTGGCCTGCACGACAGATGATCCTGTTGATTCGCTGGAGTATCATCGGGCCATTCGGGATCATGGGGAATTGTCGACCATCGTTGCCCCTGCATTCCGGCCGGATCGGGTGCTGGATGTCACGAACCCGGATTTCACCACCTACGCACAGAACCTGGGAACAACGGCCGGTATAGCGGTGGATACCTATCAGGGATTGCTGGAAGCCCTGCAGGAGCGGATTCAATATTTCCATGATCATGGCTGTCGCCTGTCGGATCACGGCTTTGGCGCGTTTCCTTGCGAACAAGCCGATGTACAAGAGGTTGCGGACATTTACGGCAAAGCGATCGGCGGGGGCAGCCTCACACCGCTTGAGGATCGGAAATACCGCACCTATACCCTGCTCAAGCTCGGAGAAATGTATCACGCCAAGGGCTGGACCATGCAGCTGCACATTGGGGCGATCCGGAACAATAATGCGCGCATGTTCGCGAAGATCGGCAAGGACAGCGGGTATGATTCAATTCTCGATTTCCATCTGGCGGAAAGCCTGAACGGATTTCTAAGCAGGCTCGACAGGAACGATCAGCTGCCGAAAACCATTGTGTACAGCCTATATTCTTCTCATTACGAAATGATGGCTACGACGATCGGGAACTTCCAGTCAGCCGGTGTTGAGGGTAAGCTTCAGCTTGGTTCCGCTTGGTGGTTTCACGATCAGAAGGAAGGGATGCTGAAGCAGCTCACCGCGTTGTCTTCCATGGGGCTGATTAGCACCTTTGTCGGTATGCTGACCGATTCCAGGAGTTTTATGTCGTTTCCGAGGCATGAATATTTCCGCAGAGTGCTGTGCCGCCTGTTCGGGGACTGGATCAAGGAAGGGGAATTGCCCGCCGATTATGAATATATCGGTGCCATTATCCAGGATATTTGCTACCGCAATGCCGAGCGCTATTTTCAAATCCATTGACAATTGCAGGCCGAACATGAACAATAGATTTACTATATGAAAGCGTTTGCTGATGGTCAGATAGAAGCTATGTGACAGCAGATGTGTTTGAACAGGGAGGGGGACATACCATGCAATGGAACCGGGCGATATTGGTGGATGACGAAGTGTTTACGCGCAAAGGGCTCCTGAAGCTGATTGATTGGGAGGCCTGCGGTTTTCAAATTGTAGATGAGGCGGACAACGGGGAAGATGCGCTGGAACTGATTGAACGGCTTCAACCGGATGTGGTCATCACCGATATCCGCATGCCGGTGCTGGATGGACTCGAGCTGATCAGGCATGTCGTCACGAAGGACATCGTCAAGCCGTATTTCATTATTGTAAGCGGATACGATGATTTTAATTATGCCCAACAGGCCGTCCGCTATGGCGTGCATGATTTCATTCTGAAACCGATTGACGAGACGGAATTCAGCCATGCGCTGGTTCGGCTCAGCGAGCGGCTAAAGTCAGACCGCGAGGCTCGCTTGAGAGAAGAGAGGCTCTTGTCCGGGGCCTTGATGGAATCGCTCATTATAGGGGAAGCCGATGAGGAGCTGCTGCACGAATGGGAGCAACGCCTCGAGCTTCAGCCGGGAAGTCGTCTGTTCTACGTCTTCGTCGAACGGAATGACTACCAGCAGGCTTCGGCGGCGAACGGCAATGACGATGGCAGAACAGAATTCAAGGACAGGGTGGAGGCGGCTCTCCTTGCGATCTCGAATGGAGAACAGCCCTTCTACCTGCATGAGCATCGCAATCGAATCGGCATTATCGTTCCGGGCAGCATCCTGCACTCTTTTCAGGGGTGTCAGCGGGGATTTGCCAGGCGCATTCAGCAATCGCTTGCCGATTCGAGCCGAGAACGAATCTTTGTTTATTTTGGTCAACCGGTGTTGCAGCTGTCCCGCATTCAGGAGGCATACGAAACGGCCAAAGAATCACTCCTTTACAAATATATCTACGATGAGAGCGGCATTGTAATCCATGAGGAGGCCTCCCAGCACGGCCTTCACTACATCGGGCTGGAAGAGGGGCTTTACGAGCAGTTTCTGGAGCAGATCGAGGAGCTGCATTTCGAGAAGTTGGAAGTGACGATTCGTCTGCTGTTCGAATCCTTTCGGGAGAAGTTGTATGCTCCCGAAGCGGTGAAGACGGCAATCAACCAATGCGTGCTGGACGTGGTCCGGGTGCTCGGCAGCATGGACGGGGATCAGAGCCGGCTATCCAGCTTGGAGCCGATGACCGAATGGCATGACCGCAACTTGTCGCTTCAGGGGCTGAAGCGGTTGTTCACGGAATTCGCGATTGAGAGCGCGAACTATATCGCGCAGCTTCGCAAGGAGCAGCACAAGGGCGGAATCCAGAAGATCCGGGCCTATATCGAGGCCCATTATCATGAGAATATCAGCCTGAAGGGCATCGCAGGGAAGTTCTATATGAACCCGGTTTATTTGGGACAGCTCTTCAAAAAAGCGTATGGTGTGTACTTTAATGACTTCCTGCTGCAGCTGCGCGTGAACGAAGCGAAGCGATTGCTGCGCCAGACGGATCTGCGCATCTATGAGGTGGCGGAACGGGTCGGCTTCGGCAACCCGGACTATTTCGTCACGCAATTCGAGAAGCTGGAGCGAATGACGCCAAGCGAGTACCGGAGCCGCTTGATGAAGGAGGATGTGTCCCAAGGGGCGAATCGATGAAGCCAAGCTTGAATAATGTCCGTCTGCGGGACAAGATGCTGCTGATGTATTTTCTGGCCGTATTTTTGCCAATCCTGGTCACCAATCTCATCTTCTACAACGTGACATCCGGCAGCGTGAGGGAGCAGCGGATCCAGGATATAACGGTGGCGCTTGAGCAGATGAAGAATGAGTTCCGGCGTGAAGTCGAGGATGCGCTGGAGATCTCCTCCGTCTTCTACACGGACATTCAATTGAACGAGATTATGGAGACGGAGTACGATCATCCGGCCGATTATATCGAGGCTTATGATACCTATCTCCGCCGCATATTGAATTCGGGCAGTGCCGTGTACAATTCGGTCAGCGAGATTACGGTGTATGTGGACAATCCGACCCTGCTGTATTCCGGCGGCATTAATTATATCAGCGACCAGGTGAAGGAAGAGGCCTGGTACAAGGCAATTGCGGGCAAAAACGTAACCCAGCCGATTGTGATGCGTACGGGCAAGAATGGCCAATTGGACAGCTTCAGCATCATCCGAAGCATGAATTATTTCAGTTCCCAGGATGATCATACCAAGTATCTCAAAATTGATATGCGCATGCCCTCGATTCGGCAGATCATGAGCAATCTGAATGTGCAGGGCAAAGTGTACCTGCTGAGCGGTGCCGGAAATATCGAATACACCACGGATCCGAAGGTTGATATTATGCAGGATTCCGTGCCGTACAGCAGCATCGTGCATGGCGACAGGTTCCTGGAGTTTCACACCGATACGTTCACGACCAACAATCTGAACACCTGGACGATCATGGCGGTGACGCCGGAGGACGTGGTGCTGCGCGATGTCCATCAATCCTTGCGGTTTGTCATTGTGCTGACCTGCCTGAACTTTCTGCTTCCGACCTTGGTGATTGTCTGGATCAGCCGTTCCCTGAACGTACGTCTGGTACGGATACTCAAGCATATGAAGAAGGTCAAGAACCAGAATTACGACACGATCCAAGAGGCCGAGGCACATGACGAGATCGGTCAGCTGACGGGTGAATTCAACCGGATGACCCTGCAGCTTAAGAGCTTGATCCATGACGTGTACATGGCCGATATCCAGAAGAAGAATTTGGAGCTTCAGCGGCGGCATGCGCAATTGAACGCTCTGCAGAGCCAGATTAATCCGCACTTTCTCTTTAACGCCCTGGAGACCATTCGCATGCGCAGCCTGATGAAGGATGAGGATGAGACGGCAAAAATCATTCATAATATGGCCAAGATCTTCCGCAATTCCCTGGTTTGGAAAAAAGACATGGTGACGCTCAAGGAAGAGGTGGAGTTTATTCACTGTTTCCTTGAAATCCAGAAGTATCGGTTTGGCGACAAAATTGATTACTCGGTTCACGCCCACGCTGAAGAGGGACATATGCAAATACCGAAGATGGCCATCGTTACTTTTGTGGAGAATGCCAGCATTCATGGCATCGAGCCTCTTAAGCACGGGGGGCGCATTGAGGTTCGTGTTGCACGCGAGGGACAAGCCCTGATCTGCAGCATTCAGGATAACGGGGCGGGCATGTCCGTGGATCAGGTAGAACGCATCCACCGCTACCTGGAGACCGAGGACGAGATGGGCGAGCGGATCGGCATTCAGAACGTGATCTACCGGCTGAAGCTGTACTACGGAAGCCGGTTCCAGTTTGGAATCGACAGCTCGCCTGGACAAGGCACCCGGGTAAGACTATCCATCCCCATCGAATCTTAACAGGGCAAATCCTGCTTGGCACTCCGTTTCGGAGTGACTACAGCAGGATTTGTTCGTTAATCAGGAGAAGAGGTGCGGCGAAGGCCGCAGAGGTGCCATTTTTCACGAACATGGATACGGTTCTATAGTTTTCAAAGTATCACCTAAAGATTGACGGGTGAAAATTGCTCCTGAGCTCTCTTATAATGAAAGTGCTTACAAATTAACGAGACCGAAAGGGGTAGGTCAAGAGCATGAATAAGAAATTTTGGGTAAGCTGTCTGACCGTGGTTATGATGGTATCGCTTCTGGCGGCTTGCGGCGGCGGTAAAGAGGCAGCGGATAACGCACCGGCTGCCGGCGGCGAAGGCGAGAAGAAAGAAGAGAAGGTCACCTTCACCTATTTCAACTCCGCAGCAGGTAAAGACAAGAATACGAACGAAACCACCATCGGTAAAATCTTCGAAGACCAAACCGGCGTGAATTTTAAAATGGAGCATTTGGTAGGAGACGAGAACACCAAGGTGGGAACATTCATTGCCAGTAACGATTATCCCGATGTGATTGTGCCGGGGAGCTCGATCGATAAGCTGGTCGGGGCGGGCGCCTTCATTCCGCTCAATGACCTGATCGATAAGTACGGCCCTAACATCAAGCGTGTGTACGAGCCGTATTACAATCTGATGAAGGCCGATGACGGCAACATTTACTTCCTCCCGTTAAGTGCGGTTGTGGGAGAGTACACGTCGGCTCCCAATATCGAGCAAGGAGCATTCTGGATTCAACGCCGCGTCCTGAAGGAAGCGGGTTACCCGAAAATCAAGACCTTCGACGAGTACCTGAACCTGATTCGCGATTACGTGAAGAAGCACCCGGAGGAAGGCTTAACCGGATATCTGGCGCTAACTACGCAGGATAAATTTTTTGCCCTGACCAATGCCCCGATGCACTTGGCCGGTTATCCGAACGATGGCGGCATCATCATCGACATGGAAACCCACGTAGCGAATGATTACGCTGACGATGACATTACGAAGCGTTACCTGCAGGAGCTGAACAAGCTGAATGCGGAAGGCTTATTCGATAAATCCTCTTTCGTGGACAACTATGATCAATACCTTGCCAAACTGACTTCCGGTAAGGTGCTCGGCTTCTTCGACTATAGATGGCAGGTAGGCCAAGCGATGAACAACTTGCGCGAAACAGCCAATAAATCGGGTAACGACGATCTCGAATATATGGCGCTGCCGATCGTATACGACGAGAATACCAAGGATCAATACCTGGATCCGCCATCCTTTGTGAACAACCGCGGCGTAGGGATCTCCGTCAGCGCGAAGGATCCGGAACGCATCGTGAAGTATTTCAACAACCTGCTGACGGACGAGAACCAAATTCTGTCGAACTGGGGCATCAAGGACGAGACGTATTCCGTTGACGAGAACGGCCGCTTCTACCGTACGGAAGAGCAGATTGCACAGACCAATACGGAAGCCTTCCGCGAGTCGTTCGGCTTCAAGTACTTTGAATACAACTGGCCTCGTTACGGCAACGGTTCTACGCTTTCTGACGGTAATTCCGTGGGCGCGGGACGCCAGCCTGAGGTTGCGAAAATGTCTTATTCCGAACCGGACAAGAAATTGCTTGAAGCATACGACATCGATTCCTTCTCACAGCTGTTTGCGGCACCGGACGACCGTCCATGGTATCCGGCTTGGAGCATTCCGATCGATCAGGGGTCACCGGCCCAAATCTTCACGCAGAAGAAAAGCGATTTGCAGCGTAAATACTTCCCGAAGCTGGTTCTTGCCAACCCTGCGGAATTTGACGGCATATGGAACGAATACGTGGGCGAGTTCAGCAAGCTGGACGTGAAGGGATATGAGGATCTGATTACTGAGGAAGTAGCCAAGAAAATCGCAAATGCCCAAGGACAATAATAGGTCAACAACTCATGACTGAAGTCGCGAGCTTGTAACTGCCCGGAAGTGAGAGCGGCGATTAGGCCTCCTTCCTTAATATGGCGTTACGATAGGCAGGTTGACTGCTGCCCGGCCGTACAGGTATACCTACACAGCCACTTCAGCGATGTACTTCATTCCAATGCGCTGAAGATTCATGGCTCCAATTCGATCATCGTTAGAGCTGTAGCCGCACTCGCTGCAACAGAAATGGTGTTTTTTCCTGTCGCGGTTCGCTTTGTTCGTATGCAGGCACTTCGGGCACTTCTGAGACGTGTATTCTGGGTTCACTGCGATCACCTTGGCGCCTGAACGAATGGCTTTGTACTCGATCATCTGACGAAGTTGGTAAAACGACCATGACACGGTTTCGTATCGATCCCGGATACGAACACGCTCTGTCACTTGGCGAATGCCCGTTAAATCTTCCACAACGAATAAGGTATTCGCTCCGTACCGGTCAACGAGTGCCTTCGATATCCGATGGTTGACATCGGTCATATAACGGTTTTCTCGTTGTCCAATTCGCTGGATCGCTCTGCGGGCGGAAACTGTTCCAACCTGTTGCAGCCGTTTGCGAAGTCGCTTGTAGTTTGAACGCTGGTTCTTGACCCTTCTGCCGTGGAAGAATGCGGTTGTTCCTTGCGAATCATAGCTGACGGCGATAAAGTTGATCCCCATATCCACGCCGACGATTCTTTCGATGTTATGCGCAGCCGGTTCGTTCATAGCTTGGGTCACGGGGATATGCAAGAAGACCTCCCGCGCTTATGGACCAGTTTGGCTGTGCCAAATGTCCATGTTCCATCCAAATAATGTTCCATGCCTTTGCTTTCGAAGGGGACCTTGATCCTCCCGGATAAGGTATTGACCGAAAACATTTGGTTTCGCATGGAGTAATCGCGGTTCCGGACCAAATCGAGTTCGGGCCTCTTGAATTGTACAAGAGTCCAGGGATGCCCGTTTCCTTGAATGGACTTATAGCGGGGAATGACCGTCTTCATCACCGATTGCGCCATTTGAGAGCGAAGCCCAAAATCGGCACGAAGCTTACGATACGTCAAGAGATGCAGCTTCTGTTGGTGGAGCACCTTCTCATCAAAGACGAGCTTCGATACAAATTGGCTTGCCAGCCGATAGGCATGGAGCGTCTGGAACAACAACTCTTTCTGCTCTGGCGAAGGTAAAATTTTGATTTTGGCGGTAACCGTTAGCTTCAACAAAGTCTCACCCATCCTTTCCGTGAGGATCGAAGTAGGAACAGGAACGTAGCGTTTATATTTACCATTATACCAAACATTTGTTCCTGTTTTAAGTGAGCGTTTGTATTTTAGAGAAAAAGGTATCCGCGATGATTCTAAGGAGGACAAGGAAACGTAATTCCTCTCATGACTGAAGTCACGAGTGTCCTTACGCAAAGAATGAAGAAGAGGAGAACAGGGGCGGACCACTCGATAAATTTGTATTCGTCCCTCCTCTCTATAACCATTGTATGGGCTGGATAGGAAGGAGAAGAAACCGTGGATAAGGCGAACCCGATTGGACCTGCAGAGACGACGGCGCTACGTGAAACGCCGGCGGCATCGAAAGGTTTCTTCAATAAACAACGGAAAAACAATACTAGTTTGAACAATAAACCGCCATCAGGCGAAAAAAGCTTCTTCCAGAAGCTGCTGCAGCAGAAGGCGCTGGTCTTCATGTCGATCCCTTTTTTGGTATGGTTGTTTGTCTTTAAGTACCTGCCGCTATGGGGCTGGACCATCGCGTTTCAGGATTTTAAACCGGCCAAGAAGATATTCGATCAGGAATGGGTAGGCTTGCAGCATTTTACCTTTCTGTTTCAGGACGAACACTTCCTCCGGGTCATGCGCAACACGCTCGCTATGAGTTTTATCAATCTTGTCTTAGGTTTTGTTACGGCGATTGTGTTAGCGATCCTGCTCAATGAGCTGCGTAATTTGATGTTCAAACGGGTCGTGCAGACGATCAGTTATTTGCCCCATTTCATCTCTTGGGTTGTGGCAGCCAGCATTATTTCGACGGCTCTGTCCGCAGACGGCGGGATTGTCAATGAACTCCTCATGTGGTTCGGGATTATTAAGGAACCGATCTTATGGCTTGGGGAAGGGGAATATTTCTGGGGAATACTCGGTGTTTCGGAAGTATGGAAGAATGTCGGCTGGAACACCATCATATATTTGGCAGCCATGACGATGATCGATCCCTCGCAGTACGAGGCGGCGGAAATCGATGGCGCCGGACGCTTTCAACGGATCTGGAACATCACCTTGCCGGGTCTAAAGCCAGTATTCATCATCCTGCTGATCATGAATATCGGCAACCTGCTCGAATCCGGCTTTGAACCGCAATATTTGCTTGGCAACGGCATGAACGTGGATTATTCCGAGAACCTGGATATTTTCGTGCTGAAATACGGTATTCAGATGGGCAACTTCTCGCTCTCGATTGCAGCCGGCATGTTCAAGACGGTCGTCAGCTTCATACTCTTGTTCACGGCCAACCATATCGCGAAGAGATTGGGCGAAGATCGATTGTTCTAAGCGAAAGCTTGCGAGGACCGTTCTCTATCAGAAAACGTACAGGAGGATTCATATGGCGAAGATTTCAGATTCACCACGGGCCCACGCCCGGTTCAAGTCTCCAGCGGACCGGTTATTCGATACCTTTAACATTGTGTTCATGATCTGTCTCATGATTGTCACGTTGTACCCGTTCATCAATACGCTCGCGGTTTCCTTCAACCATGCGACGGATTCGGTAAAAGGCGGCATTTATTTATGGCCGCGGGATTTCACGTGGGAGAATTATAAATATGTATTTAACGAAGCCACGATATTCCACGCTACCTTCATCTCGGTTTTGCGTACGTTGATCGGTACGATCACTTCCGTATTCTGCTGTGCTATGGTGGCCTATACCATCAGCCGTCCGGAATATGTGCTGCGCAAATTCGTATCGATTGCCTTCATCTTGACGATGTATTTCAGCGGCGGTTTGATTCCGAACTTCCTGCTGATTCGCGAATTGGGCATGCTGGGCACCTTCTCGGTATACATCATTCCGGGTTTGATCGGCGTGTTTAACGTCATTGTCATCCGTTCCTTCATTGAAGGGCTGCCGGAGGGGATTCTGGAATCGGCCCGGATCGACGGCGCCGGTGAATTCACGACTTTCATGAAAATCGTGCTTCCGCTATGCGTGCCCGTACTTGCTACGGTATCGCTGTTTACGGCGGTATCCCAGTGGAACTCCTGGTTTGACGTATTCTTATATAACTCTTCATACAGTGAGCTTAGCACCCTGCAGTATGAGTTGATGAAAATACTCCAGAATTCGAACTCCTCGCTGAATTCGGGCAACGACTATGCAAGCCAGTTTGCAAGCTCGGAAAGCGGGGCGAATCAGGTCACCCCGACCTCCATTCGGGCAACGATGACCATTGTGGCCAGCGTGCCGATCATTCTGGTGTATCCGTTCCTGCAAAAATACTTCGTGCAAGGGATGACCCTTGGCGGGGTAAAAGGGTAAGCTGCGGGAGCCGCTAAATAAAATACATCGTGTGCACTGCTCCCTGTACGCACGGCGTGGTCCGGAGCATGCTTCGATGGCTGTCGACGAACCGATGTCATTGGTTTCATGATCATGAACCATCAATCTTGCTATGATCTTTATTTCAAGGAGGAATTGCGTATGTCCAACACGCAACGAAGTGAGCCCAGGCTGAAGGAAATGTTCGCGGATGACTTTCTTATCGGAGCGGCCGTGAACCCGCGGACGATCGAAACGCAGGAGGAATTGCTATCCTATCATTTCAACAGCATTACGGCGGAAAATGAAATGAAGTTTGTCAGCGTGCATCCGGCGGAGGATACGTATACGTTCGAGGATGCGGACCGGCTTGCCGCTTTCGCCCGCAAGCATGGAATGAAGATGCGCGGCCATACGCTGGTATGGCATAACCAAACAACCGATTGGCTGTTCGAAGACAAGAACGGGAACCTGGTGGATAAAGCCACGCTGTATGAACGGCTAAAGTCGCATACCGATACGGTCGTAAAGCGGTACAAGGGCGATATTTACGCCTGGGACGTCGTGAACGAGGTAATCGCCGATGAAGGCGCCGAGCTGCTTCGTCCATCCAAGTGGCTGGACATTGCGGGCCCCGAGTTTATCTCTAAGGCATTCGAGTACGCTCATGAAGCCGACCCGTCGGCGTTGTTGTTCTATAACGATTACAATGAGTCCCATCCGAATAAGCGGGACAAAATCCATAAGCTGGTCAAGTCGCTGCTGGATCAAGGAACGCCGATCCATGGCATAGGATTGCAGGCGCACTGGAATCTGTACGATCCGGCACTTGATGATATCCGTTCCGCGATCGAGAAGTATGCATCGCTCGGCCTGCAGCTTCAGCTCACCGAGCTCGATGTGTCGATGTTCCGATTTGATGATAAGCGAAAGGATCTGACCGAAGCGCCGGAAGAACTTCTGGAGGCTCAAGCCAAGCGGTATGAGGGGATGTTTGGCACTCTGAGGGAGTACCGGGATCATATTACGTCCGTTACCTTCTGGGGCGCTGCCGACGATTACACTTGGCTGGACCATTTCCCGGTACGGGGGCGGAAGAATTGGCCCTTCCTGTTCGATGAGCGGCATCAGCCGAAACCGGCGTTTCATCGCTTGGTGGAGCGTACGGTCAAGGTGTAACCGTCTTGGCGCGGATCAAGCCTTCATTCTCATCAAATAAGAAGCATATAAGCGATTAAGGCTGCCATCAGCTTGTCATGTTGCCGGTCCTTGTGGCCGGCAGCTGTACTTTGGCCTTGACGTAAGCTGGGGTTCAAGTAACGGCAATCCGAAGAGATGGCACTGACTTTTTGGCCAAAGAAGGAGGAACTGATAATGAACAGCACTTTATATAAAGCGTGGCTGCAGTATGCGCCCATAAAGGACCGGGAGCTTGTCTCCGGATACAGCAGGCTGCTCGGCACGATTGTAGCGGACCTGCAGCAGTCGCGGGTTGCGAACGCCGCCATTGAGGAACTGAAGAGGGCGTGCCAATCCATGCTGGGTTTTGACCCCGTCATTACGTCCGAGGCCCCGGCTTCATCTTACTTCGAGGTGCGCATTTCGACCCCAGCCGAAACCGGCATAGGGGAAGTGGATGGGCCCGGCTCAGGCGAGAAGGGGAGCCGGATGGCAGCCCAGCTAGGTGCAGATGGATTCCAGCTGGAGCACTCAATCCAAGGTCAGCAGGAAAAGCTGGTGCTGACCGGTGGGTCCGGTAAAGGCGTATTATATGGGGTGTTTCATTTATTGAGATTGCTGGCCTCCCACCAACCGTTAACCGGATTGAAGGTGACCGACCAGCCAGTGAACGGACTGCGGATGATCAATCAATGGGACAATGCCGACGGCTCGGTGGAACGCGGGTACTCGGGCCCCTCGATTTTTTACGAAAACGGACGGTTCACCGAAAATCTGGATCGCGTAAGAGACTATGCCCGCTTGTTGGCTTCCGTGGGAGTGAATGCTATCTCCATTAATAACGTCAATGTGCATGAGATCGAGACGAAGTTCATTACGGCGGAATATTTGCCGACGATTGCGAAGGTCGCGGATATCTTCCGGCAATACGGCATTTCATTGTACTTGAGCATTAACTTTGCTGCTCCGCTGCATATCGGCGGCGTATCGACCTCCGATCCGCTGAGCGAAGAGGTTCGGCAGTGGTGGAAGGATACGGCGGATGAAATTTATGATTATATCCCGGACTTCGGCGGCTTCCTGGTGAAGGCGGATTCGGAGCATCGTCCGGGCCCGTTCGCCTATGGCAGAGACCATTCCGATGGCGCCAATATGCTCGCTGAGGCCTTGGAGCCGCATGGCGGGCTCGTTATCTGGCGCTGTTTCGTCTACAACTGCATGCAGGATTGGCGGGACCGCAGCACGGACCGTGCGCGGGCGGCCTATGATCATTTTACCCCGCTGGACGGCAGATTTAAGGACAATGTGCTGCTGCAGATTAAGAACGGGCCCATGGACTTTCAAGTGCGGGAACCGGTGTCGCCGCTGTTCGGCAGCATGAAAGAGACCAATCAAGTGCTGGAGTTTCAGATTGCCCAGGAGTATACGGGGCAGCAGCGTCACGTATGCTATTTGGTGCCGCAGTGGAAGGAGGTGCTGGATTTCGATACCTGTGCGAATGGGTCGGGGTCCGAGGTGAAGAAGATCGTGAACGGTTCCCTGCACGGTATGAAATACAGCGGGATCGCCGCCGTTTCCAACATCGGAAATGATGAGAACTGGACGGGGCACACCTTGGCGCAGGCGAATCTGTATGGCTTCGGACGACTGATCTGGGATCCGGAATTGTCCTCCGAGGGGATAGCGGAAGAATGGACGAGGCTGACCTTCGGCAATGACGACACGGTGGTCCACACGGTATGCGACATGCTGATGCAATCGTGGCCGATCTATGAAAGCTATACCGCCCCGCTCGGAGTGGGCTGGATGATTACGCCGCATACGCATTACGGTCCGGATGTGGACGGCTATGAATATTCAAGGTGGGGCACGTACCATTTCGCCGATCGGGACGGGATCGGCGTCGATCGCACGGTGGCATCGGGCACAGGCTATACCGCGCAGTATTTAGAGCCGAATAGGGCTCGATATGATTCGCTGACGGATTGTCCTGACGAGCTGCTGCTGTTCTTCCATCATGTGCCGTATTCCCACGTGCTGAAATCCGGCAAAACGGTGATTCAGCATATCTATGACTCACATTTTGGCGGGGCGGAAGCAGCGGCAGGACTGCTTGAGACATGGACCTCATTGGAAGGAAAGGTCGATCCGGAGCGCTTCGCTCAAGTGACGGAGCGGCTCACGGATCAAGCCGAGCATGCGAAGCATTGGCGGGATGTGATCAATACGTATTTCTTCCGTAAATCCGGCGTGCCGGATGTACAGGGACGGACGATTTATTAAAATCATGTATAACAGGATGTAGAAATGAGGGGGTGCCCCATCAGGTGTTGGATCTGGTGGGCACCCTTTTTTCATGGCCGGATACTTTTCGAATGCCGAGCCTTTTGGTGTGCATGTACTTTTGATGACATGCTCTTTACCAGGTAAAAAATCGTGCCCTTTGCAACACTTTATATGGTAAAATACTGGAAAACTCCAGAGGAGGAGTAGATGATTAGATACTTCTGCTTGTTGATAGTATTGATGCTGGTCTTAGGAGGCTGCAGCGGCGGCGATGGACCCACGGAGAAGCTTACCAAAGAGGACATGGGGATCGTGCGTTTAGATAATGGCCAAAAGGTATACTACGGCATGAATCGCGCGGAGGCTGAAGAAGTGCTTGGCACGGGACAAGAGCATGCCAGGGGTGTATTTAATTACGAGTCCGGGATCGCGGTGTTCTACAGAGATGATGCCGTTGTTGCGATCAGAATGGAGGAAGAATCGAAAGGTCATTATCAAACAACTCGCGGTGCTGAAATAGGAATGGAAATTGGCGAGTTTAAGGAACGATATGGGGAGTTATATGCGCCATCACGGCCCGATGACATCCTGTATTACTTCTATGACTATAAAAAGGAAAAGTTCCTCGAGAAAAATTCGCCCGAAACAGAAAAAGAGGCGCGGAATATTTTTGTTTTTTCATCCATGTTTCATAATGGGTATGCGGACACCCTGTTATTTACGGATAGTTATTACGCGTCCTCTGGCAAATAATTCAGGACAGGGCGATAATCTTTGTGTGCAAAATCCAGGATCTACAGAACGGCATGCTGTTAAAGAGATGAACTTCATTCCAGAAGCTGGGCTTTATAGGGTGGGGGGCTATATGATATACTGAGATTAGGGTTAGATTAAGATGAAGCAATGTGATCAAGGGGGGGAATGGGTATGACAGTCGAGAAACATGTACATGATGCATGCGCAGTAACCAGTGAACGGAAGAGCCATCATTCCGATAAAACGAAAAGCAACCTCGTCAGCCGGTTGAACCGAATTGAGGGACAGATTCGCGGCGTGAAAGGCTTAATTGAGAAGGATACGTACTGTGACGATGTATTAAACCAGATCTCCTCGATTCAGTCGGCCTTGAACGGCGTCAGCAAATTGCTGCTTGAGCATCATATGAAGAGTTGTGTGGTGGAGCGCCTGCAGGAAGGCGACGATGAGGTTATTACCGAGTTGTTGACAACCATGAACAAGTTAATGAAATAATGGAATTCCTGGCTGGAGACGGTCTGATTATGATGAGTTTCCGTGGAGCTGCCACCTTCTAAAGGTGGCAGTAAGTGTTTATTTAGGGTGAAGAACAGCGCATGGTTATGCGGTTAAATCATAGCGAGGCTATTTTTAAAAAAAATGAGAAAACCCATTGACTAAATATAGGGTAGGGGGGTATACTAACATCAAGAAACGAGAACAACCCGTTTAAAACTAATTCCGGGCACGCTTTTAGAAGGGCTGCTCAAAATAATTCATAACCCAAAGGAGAGATTGAACATGGAACAGGTAACAATAAAAGTGGAAGGTATGTCTTGCATGCATTGCGTGAATTCCATTGAAGGAGCTTTAAAGAATGAGAACATCGAGGGACATGTGGATTTGAAGGCAGGCACGGTCTCCGTGAAATATGACGCAGGCAAAATCAACTTGGATCAAATCAAAGAAATTATCGAGGAACAAGGATATAACGTAGTTTAATCAAACGGCACGAGGATGCAGAGGGGTGAGGAGAAGATGGGAGCAGGAACAATGGAACAGAAGAAAACGTCGCTGCAGTTAACGGGTATGACATGTGCCGCCTGTGCGAATCGGATTGAGAAGGGTCTAAATAAAATGGAAGGCGTCCAGGAAGCGAATGTGAATTTTGCGCTGGAAAAAGCGTCGGTTACATTTGATCCGAATGTGGTTTCCGTCCAGCAGATGGAAGAGAAAATTGAAAAGCTGGGTTACGGAACGGCCAAGGAAACCGTGGACCTGCAGCTGATTGGCATGTACTGCGCCGCCTGTGCTACGAAAATCGAGAAAGTGGTAAGCAAGATGCCAGGTGTTAATCAGGCCAACGTCAATTTTGCGCTGGAGACGGCCCGGGTGGAATTCAATCCCGCAGAGGTAAGCCTTAGCGATATTCAACAGCGTGTGGAGAAGCTCGGGTATCAGGCGGTTTCAAAACAGGAGACGCTTGATCAGGAAGGTCACCGCAAGGAGGCCATCACCAAGCAAAAGCGGAAGCTGCTCCTGTCGGCGATTCTGTCGCTGCCGCTGCTCTGGGCCATGGTGAGCCATTTCTCCTTCACCTCCTGGATCTGGATGCCGGAACTGTTCATGAACCCTTGGTTCCAGCTGATTCTGGCCACGCCGGTACAGTTTGTTATCGGAAAACAATTCTATGTGGGAGCCTATAAGGCTCTTCGCAACAAAAGCGCCAATATGGATGTTCTGGTCGCACTCGGTACCTCGGCAGCGTATTTCTACAGTCTGTATTTAACGATCGATTGGGCCGCTGCCGGAGCAAATGCACACCATGGGCCCGAAATGTACTATGAAACGAGTGCGGTGCTGATCACGCTGGTCATTATGGGGAAACTGTTCGAATCCCTGGCCAAAGGCCGTACATCGGAGGCTATCAAAACGCTGATGGGGCTTCAAGCCAAAACGGCGCTGGTCGTTCGTGACGGTCAGGAGATGACCATCCCGGTGGAACAGGTTTTGGTGGGTGATCTTGTATTGGTGAAGCCGGGTGAGAAAATCCCGGTGGACGGTAAAGTTGTGGAGGGCACGTCGGCGGTAGATGAGTCGATGCTGACAGGTGAAAGCATTCCGGTTGAGAAAAAAGAGGGCGACGCCGTCATCGGCGCCACCATAAACAAGAACGGGCGCTTGACGCTTGAAGCGACGAAAGTGGGTAAAGAGACCGCTCTAGCCCAAATTATCAAGGTGGTTGAGGAAGCACAAGGCTCCAAAGCGCCGATTCAGCGGGTCGCTGATGTCATCTCCGGCATCTTCGTTCCGATCGTGGTGGGCATTGCGATTGTTGCCTTCCTCGTATGGTACTTCTGGGTAACGCCTGGTAATTTCGCGCAATCGTTAGAAATTGCCATCGCGATTCTGGTTATTGCTTGTCCGTGTGCGTTGGGTCTGGCTACACCGACCTCGATCATGGCCGGGTCGGGCCGCGCTGCAGAACTTGGCGTTCTGTTCAAGGGCGGGGAGCATCTGGAGTCCACCCATAAAATTAACACGATTATTCTGGATAAAACAGGAACGGTAACAAAAGGGAAACCTGAGTTAACCGATGTGGAAGTTCATAACTTTGATCAAGAGCTGTTCCTTCGTCTGGTCGGATCGGCTGAGAAGAGCTCCGAGCATCCGCTTGCCGAAGCGATTGTTGCCGGGATTGAGGCCAAAGGAACGCGGCTTCCGGCTGCGGAGCATTTTGAAGCCATTCCAGGCTACGGCATCCGTGCCAGCGTGGAAGGACATGAGGTGCTGGTAGGCACACGCAAGCTGATGGCACAGCATAATGTGCCGGTTGATTCGATCCTTGGCAGAATGTCGCAGCTTGAAACCGAGGGCAAGACTGCTATGCTGACGGCTGTAGACGGCCAATATGCGGGTCTTGTGGCTGTGGCAGACACGATCAAGGAGACGTCCCGTGCTGCCGTAGCCAGATTGAAAGAAATGGGCATCGAGGTCATTATGATTACCGGGGACAATGAACGCACGGCACAGGCTATCGCTAAGCAGGTTGGCATCGACCATGTGCGTGCCGAGGTACTGCCGGAAGGCAAAGCGGATGAAGTGAAAAAGCTCCAGCAGCAGGGCAAGAAGGTCGCCATGGTCGGCGACGGCATTAACGATGCGCCGGCCCTTGCGGTTGCCGATATCGGCATGGCCATCGGCACAGGTACGGATGTGGCCATGGAAGCCGCAGACGTTACGCTGATGAAGGGCGACCTGAACAGCATTCCGGACGCCATCTACATGAGCCGCAAGACGATGAGCAACATTCGCCAGAACCTGTTCTGGGCGCTGGGCTATAACTCGCTTGGCATTCCGATTGCCACCATCGGGCTTCTGGCACCTTGGGTGGCCGGGGCCGCCATGGCACTGAGCTCTGTATCGGTCGTGCTGAATGCTCTTCGCCTGCAGCGGATGAAGGTATAACGAATGCTGGCAGACCCTTTATATAGAGTATGATTGGTAACCGAGCAAGAGAACGATATTTGGGTAACTTGATGGGAGTGTAGACATTTGGCCATGCAAAAATTTGCAGTGACACCCGGATTTGAAGTGGGCGGGACGCTGTTCCGCCCGGATCAGCTGGCCGTATTGGGCTCCATTGTGGGCGAGGACGCCCGCATTGAGATGACTACCTTTAAGCAGCTCTACGTGGAGATGGATGCAGAGCGGGTAGAAGAAGCCCAGATGAAGCTGGAGGCTGCCGGACTTCAGGTTCATCCCGCCGGCTTTGTCTCCAAGAGCCTGATCACCTGCAACTTTTGCCGGGGGGCGGAAGATTCGGGACTGGATGTTGCAAAGATGCTGGATGAAGTAATCGCCGATCATCCTGTACCCAATCCGCTAAAGATCGGTTACGCAGGATGCGCGCTTGGCACCAGCGAACCGCTGCTGAAAGATATTGCCGTGATGAAGATGAGGAATACCTATGATATCTATGTTGGTGGAGAGCCGAGAGGGTTGAAGGCTGCTCTGGCGAAGCCGCTGCACACGGATCTAGCGCCGAATCAACTGGCTCCGATCATCCTGAAGCTGATCGCCGTCTATCAGGAGAACGGCAAGAAGAAAGAGAAGTTCTCCCGCTTCGTGGATCGCATGACGATCGAGCAGCTGCGTCAACTCACGCTGGATGCACGGATGGATACGGCAGGGTAAACGTAAGGCTTAACAGGCATCACCTTTTGGGTGAATAGGATACGCCGAAACGAGGATGGATATACTTTCAAGAGCACCTGAGGGTGCTCTTTTTTTATAGATTACAACACGCTATCTTACTTGGATCCTTGCTTGGATCGATCAAGCGAGTTCTTGAACGCATTTTGTCTTCCCTAATTGCGACACGGGAGCTTTTTAATGTTGTTTTTTTATGGATGAGGACAGTGGGAATAACAACCAGATCGGGCATTTTATCGTGGTTGACGATCGATGTGAAAGGGTATACAATTTATATTGTTAAAAGCTTTTAACTATTTAAATTTGTAATATATTTGTAAGGACTTCGTTGTGCATCGAGGTGATGAAACTGGATAAGAGGGAACAATTATCTAACATGGTTGCTCGTCAGATGATGACGCTTGTGGCGAACTATGCCAAGATTCTGGACAATGATTTGACCGGCCCGCAGTACTACGTGCTTCAGACTTTGGCTTATGAGGGGCAGCAGACCAGCTCATATTTTGCCAATGCCTTGAATGTTACGCTGTCGGCCGTGACCAACTTGAGCAACAAGCTGGTCAGTAAGGGTTATATCGAACGGGTGGCGTCAAGCGAGGACAGGCGTCAGGTCTATCTTAAGATTACGGAGCAGGGCCGTGAGGTTGAAGCCCGGATGATTGCGAAGTACCGTGAATTGAATGAAGGCTTATGGTCGGATTTCTCGGATCAGGAGATGGATGTGTTAATCGCTTCATATGAGAAGATGATTGAACATTTGCAGCTTAAGATCGGGCAGTCCAAAGAAGATAGCCAAACCAACGACTAATATTCAGGAGGGTTTCCCATGGGGAGATTAGACAATAAAGTAGCAATCATTACAGGTGCAGCAGGTGGGATGGGTAAAGCTGACGCTCTTTTGTTTGTGCAGGAGGGAGCCAAGGTTGCGATTACGGACCTACAGGAAGACAAGATCAAAGACGTCGTAGCGGAGATTGAAGCCCTTGGCGGCGAAGCGATCGGATTCAAGCACAATGTAGCTTCCGAGGAAGACTGGGTTCGTGTCGTGGACGAGACCGTTCAAAAATTCGGCAAGATCGACATTCTGGTCAACAATGCCGGTGTCTCCAATGCAACACCGTTCATGGATTTGACGGTGGAGGGCTGGGAGAAGACGATGTCGATTAACGTTACGAGCATATTCCTCGGTCAGAAATATGTCATTCCGCACATGATCGAAGCCGGCGGCGGTTCCATCGTCAACATCTCCTCCATTGCCGGCCTGACAGGGGGCAGCGGCGCCGGTCCTTACACGGCAAGCAAAGGCGCGGTACGCATGCTGACCAAAGCCACGGCCGTGGACTTTGCGAAGCATAACATCCGCTGCAATTCGGTTCACCCTGGCTACATCGAAACGCCAATGACGGTGGATCTGTTCAAGGATGAGCACATGATGCAGTGGTTCCAATCCCAGACTCCGCTTCCACGCCTGGGCAAAGCGGAAGATATCGCACGTGGCGTATTGTTCCTTGCTTCGGATGAGTCTTCCTATATTACAGGCGTTGAGCTGCCGATTGACGGCGGATATTTCGCGAAGTAAGCCATGCTTTCCATTGACCTGTATTTATAAGCTATAGAAGACAGAAACGATAGGGATACAAACTCGGTTAGAACTCATTTTATATTTTCAACAAGGGGAGTGTTGTTTCATGTCCGATAACAAACAGATCGCTGTCATTACCGGCGCAGCCAGCGGGATTGGCAGAGCCAGCAGCTTGAAACTGGCAGAGAACGGTGCAACGGTAGTGCTCGTTGATTTCAACAAGGAAGCCGGCGAAGAAACGCTGCGTTTGATCAAGGAGCAGGGCGGAGAAGGCATCTTCGTGCAAGCGGACGTGACGAAAACTGAAGATGTCCAGAACTACGTGAACAGGGCGGTTGAAGCTTACGGCCGAATCGATTTCTTCTTCAACAATGCAGGCATCGTGCAGAAGTTTTCGATGCTGGATGATATCGACGAGGACGAATTTGACCGTCAAATGTCCGTGAACGTCAAGGGTGCTTTCCTTGGCATGAAGTATGTGTTGAAAGTCATGAAGGAGCAGGGCAGCGGACATATCGTCAACACCGCTTCCACGGCGGGTATCCGCAGCGAGCACAGTGCAGCCGCTTATTCGGCAAGCAAGCATGCGGTAGTGGGCTTGACGAAGGGAGCAGCGCTGGAATACGTGAAGCAGGGCATTCGCGTGAACGCGATTTGTCCGGGCGGCGTTCAGACGCCGCTTACGGCAGCGGTAGCCAAGTCCTTCATGGAAGGGGGCTACGTGCCTGAGGAAGTGGGCAACATGCGGATGGGACGCCCGGCTGAGGCGGATGAAATCGCGAACGTGGTTGCTTTCCTGGCTTCCCCAGGCTCCAGCTACATGACAGGCTCGCTGGTTACGATTGATGGCGGATTGACGCTGTAATATATAAAAAAGACCAGTCAAGCACCGGAATACCGGGTTTGACTGGTCTTTTTGGTTTACCATTTATTTGATGCCGACGACATCCGCCAGCAGCTCATAAGAACGCAGGCGCGCCTCATGATCATAGATGGCGGCCGCGACAATGATTTCGTCCGCATTCGTTGACTGCTGGAACTGTTCCAGCTGCGCGCGGACGGTTGCGGGGCTGCCGATGGCAGAGAAGCTGAGCTGGCGCTTCACGATGGCCTGCTCCTGCAGGTTCCATAGCTCATCCATGCTGTCCACCGGCGGACTCAGCTGGCCGGTGCGGCCGCGGATGATATTCAGGAACTGCTGGTACGGCGAGGTAGCCAGGCGCTGTGCTTCCTCATCGGTATCGGCACAGATTACGTTCACGCCGATCATGGCATAAGGCTTGCTCAGCTCGGATGAAGGACGGAAGCTGGTGCGGTACAGGTCGAGCGCGGCCATCAGATAATCCGGGGCAAAGTGGCTCGCAAAAGAGAACGGAAGCCCCAGCTGTCCTGCCAGCTGCGCACTGAAACCGCTGGAGCCGAGCAGCCAGATCGGAACATGCAGTCCTTCCCCGGGAATCGCCCGGACGCGCATGGATGAGCCCGAGATGGGCTGGAAGTAATTCCGCAGCTCGCCGAGGCGGTCCGGGAAATCCTGGCCGTCGCTGCCGGGGCCGCGGCGAAGCGCCCGGGATGTGAGCTGATCCGATCCCGGCGCACGGCCTAAGCCGAGATCGATCCGGCCGGGATAGAGCGATTCCAGGGTGCCGAACTGCTCGGCTATGACCAAGGGAGCGTGGTTCGGCAGCATAATGCCCCCGGCTCCGACGCGGATCTTGCTCGTGCCCCCGGCGACATGGCCAATGACGACCGAAGTGGCCGAGCTGGCGATTCCCGGCATATTGTGGTGTTCGGCAAGCCAGTAGCGGTTATACCCCCACTTCTCGGCATGCTGGGCCAGATCGAGCGTATTTCGCAGCGACTGTGCAGCGGTGCTGCCCGCTGTAATCGGGGCGAGATCCAGAATGGAAATAGGGATATCGCGAAGCGTTTTGGACGCTGTATGATCAAGATGGGGTTCTGTCATATGGAATGACCTCCTTATTCGTGCGCTGCACGGTAAGTTGTTATATAGGGAGAAGACAACCGTCTGATTGGATGCCGAAAAATATGAAACCTATTTATCGATAGTTGGTATCCCTATATAACGAACATTATATACCTACTTAATCCATAAGAAAAATATACATCGATATAACTTCAGAGAAGCCGGACCGCATCAAGAGGAAATTTTTCTTGCGATTATCGAATGGTTCAGCTTCGCTGAAAACATATGGGCATCGATAATCTAAAGAAAAATATACATCGAAGAACCTTCATATAGGCCAGACACACCTCCGTCTAATATATGCCTTCCGAGCCTATCTAAGTAAAAAAAGATTGCCATCATCGTTCGCGGATATTCTTATCGTACAAAGACAGCGTAACGGACCATAGAACCTAACCAAGAGGAAAGGCAGCCGGGTCCCCGGCTGCCTTTCTATGTCGCTACGAATGGATGGTCTCGAATGACAGCCTATAGAATCGCACCCTATTCGTACTGCAGCTTTCTTTACTCCATGACACCATCGGCTGGTGGCTCTATTCGCTCCATCCCGTTCATGTAAGGTCTGAGCGCCTTCGGTATGAGAATCGAGCCATCGGCCTGCTGGTGGTTCTCCAGCAGCGGGATAAGAATTCGCGGCGAAGCCACGGCCGTATTGTTCAGGGTGTGGCAGTAGCGCAGCTTGCCTTCCGCGTCCCGGTAGCGGATGTTCGAGCGACGCGCCTGAAAGTCGAGCAGATTCGACGACGAGTGGGTCTCCCCATAAGCCCCACGGCTTGGCATCCACGTCTCGATGTCATATTGCTTGTACGTTTTTTGCGACATATCCCCGGTACAGACGGCAACGACACGGTAAGGCAATTCGAGCTTCTGCAGCAGTTCCTCGGCATTGGCCGTGATTTCTTGTAGAAGCTGTTCCGAGGTTTCCGCGCTGGCTTCGCAGAGAACGACCTGTTCCACCTTGGCGAACTGATGCACCCGGTACAGGCCGTGGACGTCCCGGCCGCCCGAGCCGACCTCGCTTCGGAAGCACAGCGAAGCTGCCGCCAGGCGAATCGGCTGCGTCACATCGACGACTTCACCGCTATAGAACGATACGAGCGGCACTTCCGAGGTACCGACGAGCCACTTGTCTTGCTCCGTAATTTGAAAAGCCTGATCCTGGCCAAGCGGGAAGAAGGCGGTATTCTCCATGGCCTCCGTCCTTACGGTTAACGGTACGTCCATAAGGGTGAAACCCTTGGCGACCAGCATATCCACCGCAAGCTGCTGAACGGCCCGATGCAGCACTGCGCCGATGCCGGTCAGATAGTAGCTGCGCGTGCCGGCGGTTTTGACGCCGCGGGGGATGTCGATCATCCGGTGTTGTTCGCCGAGCGTGACATGATCCCTGAATTCATAATCCAACACGGGCGGCTCGCCAACACGTCTGATCTCTACATTGTCCTCATCCGAAGCTCCGACCGGCGTATCCGGCGAAACGATATTGGGCACAAGGATGAGCAGCTGGGCGTAACCCGCATCGACCTTCCGGTACAACGCTTCCTGCTCGTCAAGCTCCATATTAATGTCCTTGACCTGTTGTTTCGTCCGCTCGGCTTCTTCCTGTTTGCCTTGCCGCACGAGCTTGCTGATCTCCTGCGACATGGCATTGCGCCGCTGCCGCAATCCCTCCACGGTCAGGAGCAGCGTCCGACGCTGGTCATCCAGCCGGACAAGTTCAGCAACCGAGAGGGCGATGCCTTTCTGGTCAGCTACTCGCTGCAGTTCTTCCTGATTTTCTGTGCTTTCCCGGACCCATTTCATATCTAGCATGATCACCGCGCTCCTTTTTCTAAAAAAATAAAAAAAGCGTCCTAGTCCATATGGGACGAGGGACGCTTGTGCGCTCGCGGTGCCACCCAAATTGATTGAACCGTAACCTCATCACGAAAACAGGCGGGTCCGTGTTCAATCCACTTTGATTCCGCGGTAACGGGCGGGTCCGGTTAACTTAGGGGGATGGCTGATCGGTTAAAGGATCGGATCCCCTTGACGAGAACGCCTCGGAGTTGGAAGCTCTTCATCGGCCTGATGTTGATATTGTTGTTCAGTATACCGCATGAGATGTCTTTTATACAAGAGGCTCTTCGGATTTTGTGTACTGTTACATTGAGGCTGTTTTCTTCGCACTTCCCTGCTTCCATCCGGCGGGATGCTCCGCATCCCAGCGGAAGGTCCATGCGGCTGCGCCGAGGATAAGGATCGTGAAGCCTGCGAGGATCAGAAGGGGCATCCAGATGCCGGAGACACTGCCTTGCGGAGAAACGGCAGTGGACATGGCATCGACCAGGTAGTGGAACGGCTGCAGTTTCCCCAGGATGATGACCCATGCAGGCGCATGTTCTAAAGAATAGAAGGCTTCGCTTGTCAGCAGCATGGGAAAACTCATCAGGTTCGAGATCATGTTGACATTGCCCTCATCCCTGGACAGGTTGGCTGCAAGAAAACCGAGTGCGGTAAAACAAACGGTGCCGATCAGAAGGACAAGCAGCATCAGCGTGAGCCCAGTGAGGCTTAGCTTCACGCCGAGCATAAATAGACTCGTGAGAATGACACACACGCTGACGAGCAGTGCCAGCACGGTTCGCGCCCCCGTCATTGCGGTAATGAACGAGACGGTGCGAAAAGGTGTCACCCGCAGCAGCTTATAGATGCCGCGGTTGCGCTGGGCCATGACGTTAAAGGCGGTAACCATCGTGGCCCCAAACAAAATGTTGGTTGTCAGCACGCCTGCGAGGAGGCGGTGAGAATAGGCTGCGTCGTTGAAATACAGTCCCAATCCGATCAGCATGGCAATGGGAAACACGATGTTCCAGACCAGGGTATGGGTGTCGCGGAACATGCTCCGCAGCATGGTGGTCATAATAATTCGCATAGATATTCCTCCTTAGGTTTTGGTTACAATCGGCCGCTATTCCCGTTCATCTGTCAGTTGGATATACAGTTGTTCGAGGCTATCTGTTCGGTAATAGCTGAGGAGCTCATCCGGCGTGCCGGAAGCTTTCACCCGCCCATCACAGATGAGCACCAGCCGGGAAGCGAGTTTATGAACTTCCTCCATGTCATGCGAAGTGAAAACGATCGAGGTGCCCTTGTCTGCCAGGGAACGGATCAGCTCCCGGATATCCCGGCGTGCCCGCGGATCCAATGCTGCGGTGGGCTCATCAAGGAACAGCAGCTTGGGTGTATGGACTAGCGCGATGGCAATGGCGAGTCGTTTCTGCTGGCCCCCCGAGAGACGAAGCGCATCGGTATTGGCAGCATCCGTAAGCCCGAAGCTGCTAAGGTGCTCGATGAGCACCGCATCCTTGAGCCGCTTTTCATAGAAAGCAGCGAACATTCGCAGATTCTCAAGGGCCGTAAATCCCGGAAAGAAGGGAGTGGATTGCAGCTGGAGCCCGATATGCGGGGCAGGATCCTTGGTCCAGTAGGTGACCGTGCCGATATCGGGCCGGCGCAAGCCCAGCACCAAGTCCAGTGTCGTCGATTTCCCCGAGCCGTTCGGCCCGATGATCGCAAGCACTTCACCTTCCCGTATATCCAGAGTCACATCATGTACGGCCGTTCGCTGACCATAAGTTTTTCTTAAACCCTTCGCTTGAATGAGAGTAGGTAACATCATCTCGTGTTCACGCTCCTTATTAACCAATATTATATATCCAATGTTGGGTATTGACCGGAAATGAAAGCCGCAGCTGATGCTGAGGCTTATTCTTGAACGAGTGTTATGATCTTGTTGAGAAAGGCGATGTCCTGTTCCAGGATCGAGATCGCATTGTCGAAGGTGGCCAAGGCGATTTTGGATAAGCCGTACTGCCCTTTGATTTCTTTACCCGAACGCCATTGTGCCAGCGATTCTTCCACCTGCTTGAGGTTCTGCTGCAGCAATTCCACCGCTTCCTGCTTCGGAACGCTCTCGATCCAGACCAAACCGAGAGAGAAGTCGGATTTGACGGTGTGGGGAGGAAGCGTCAAGGTTTCACGGATCATCTTCTGGAATAACTTCTCGCCATCATCCGTAATACTGTAAATTTTGCGAAGTCTCGCACCGGTCCGCTCTTCAGCAGTGGCTGCAATCAGACCGTCGCTTTCCATCTTGTTAAGTGCATAATAGATCGAGCCGGACAGTATATTCGTCCATATGTCCATACGGCTGGCCTGAATAAGCTGCTGAATTTCGTAGCCGTGCATCGGACGCTGGCGCAGAAATGAGAGCAGGATGAGGTTGGTCATATTGGGTCACTTCCTTAGGGTGTATGTTTGAAGGAGAATTTCATGACTGGATATCCAACGTTGGATATATGTTGATAGTAATTATAGAGTCTATGGAATGAATTGTCAATAACCGGCGGAAAAATAAGTAAATGTCCCAAATGGATTGTATGGAAGCGATTTAACGTTTAGTCTAGTAGTGTGAACTAGTATGGCAGTTGGATGAGGAGGCTATAATGTCGATGAATTACAGACAATTGGGAAATACGGAGCTTCACATTAGCGAGGTCAGCTTCGGCACATGGGCGATCGGAGGCTCATGGGGGCAGACCGATGATCAGGAAGCCTTGAAGGGATTGGACCGCGCCATCGGCGAGGGTGTGAACTTCTTCGATACCGCCGACGTCTATGGCGATGGGCATGCCGAGGATTTGCTTGCGCGCGCAACCAAAGGGAAGGAAGAATCCGTGCATGTCGCCACCAAGTTTTGCCGAGCGGGTGATATTCACGATCTTCAGACCTATTCCGAAGCATCGATCCGTCGTTATTGCGAGAACAGCCTGAAGCGGCTGCAGCGGGAACGGATTGATCTCTATCAGGTTCACTGCCCTCCCTTCGAGGTGTTGAAGGACGGGCGAGTGTTTGAAGTGCTGGACAAGCTGCAGGCCGAGGGGAAAATCCGGCATTACGGCGTCAGCGTGGAGACGGTGGAGGAAGGTTTGTTTTGCCTGGGGGTACCTGGCGTAAGGTCGCTGCAGGTTATCTTCAATCTGTTCCGCCAAAAACCGCTGGCCCAGCTGCTCCCGAAAGCCAAAGCGTCGGGCGTTGGCATTTTGGTGCGCTTGCCGCTTGCCAGCGGTCTGTTAACCGGGAAATTTACGGAGACCACCACCTTCAGCGAAGGGGATCACCGAAATTTCAATGCGAACGGGGAGCAGTTTAACGTGGGCGAGACCTTTGCCGGCCTGCGGTTCGAAAAAGGGGTTGAGCTCGCCAGAGAACTCGCTTGGATTGCCGAGGGCCGAGGTGACATGGCCCGTGCATCCATGCGATGGATTTTGGACTGTCCCGAGGTCACCGCCGTGATTCCCGGCTTCCGCAACGTCCGCCAGATCGAAGACAATCTGGGCACGCTGGACGTGCCTTCGTTCAGTATGGAGGAGAAAGAGCGTCTTGCGCTTTTTTATCAGGAGCAGGTAGCCGCGCACATCCGCGGTGCCTATTAATCCGAAATCCGAGGATACAACGTAGAGAAGCCTCCCGATCATTCGGGGGGCTTTTTTGTGCTGGAGGAGGGCTTTGTACGGAACGATTGCAGCTGCCGCAGTGCTGCTTTAAAGCATATCCTATGCTTGATCATGGTAATGATAATATAATATAGGCAAAGATTCTGAATCGGAATGTGTTCAGCAGGAGGATTGCCGTTTTGAATGATTTGTTGAAGCAGGAGCATGACATCATCAAGGTTTGCTTGTTAGCAGGAAAAATCATGCTGCAAAGCGGGGCGGAAACCTATCGGGTCGAGGATACGATGATGCGGATCGCTGCGGCTTTCGGCGTGGAGAACAGCCACAGCTATATGACTCCGACCGGGATTATCTTCTCGGTGGAGGAGCCTCAGCATATAACGCGTCTCATTCGTATTTCGGATCGGACAACCAATCTCGATAAGATCCATCAGGTCAACAGCGTGTCTCGGAGCATCAGCCTCGGTGAGCTGACGATTGAAGAGGCGCACAGGGCGCTTGAGAAAATCGAGCATGAACAGGCGATTTATCCGACATGGCTGTTGATTCTCCTGTCCGCGGTCGCAAGCGGCTGCTTTCTCATTATGTTTCGCGGCATCTGGCCGGATTTCGTACCGGCGGCCATAGCGGGCGGTCTTGGCTTCTCCTGCTTTGTCTTCATGCATCGGGTCATACCGGTGCGATTCTTCGCCGAATTCTCTGGAGCGCTGGTCATCGGCATAACCTCGGTATGGATGGTCAGATACGGACTAGGCCATCAGCTGGATACGATCATTATCAGCTCCGTGATGCCGCTGGTACCGGGCTTGCTGATCACGAATGCTATCCGCGATCTGATGGCGGGGCATTTGATATCCGGCATGTCCAAAGGCGCGGAGGCATTTGTTACGTCTTTTGCCATCGGTGCAGGGATTGCGTTTACGTTGTCATTCTAAGAGATGAGTGAGTGGAGGTGAAGATGGTGGCAACCTTTTATATACAGCAGCTCATTACGAGTTTTGTTGCTTCGGCGGCCTTCGGGATCCTATTTAACGTACCCAAAAAAGCACTGCTGCAGTGCGGGTTTGCGGGCATGGTGGGCTGGCTGCTCTACATCCTGCTGCAGAACATGATGGTTGAGCCGGTGACGGCTACCGTGTTTGCGGCTTTTTGCGTGACGATGATCAGCCATTTTTTCGCCAAAAAATACAAGACTCCCATTATCGTGTTCAGTGTGTCCGGGATTATTCCGCTCGTACCGGGTGGTGTTGCCTATAATGCCCTTCGCCATGTGGCTCAGAATCAATTCGATCAGGCCATCCAGTTGGGGGCGCAAGCGTTCATGATTTCAGGCGCCATCGCGCTTGGTTTGCTGCTATCGGAGGTGACCAATCAGGTTATCCGGAAATGGTCGATAACCCGGAGAAGAGCCGGAAAACCCAATTCGACCGGCTCGTCGTAAAATCTCGCGATTCCAAAGAGACCTAACCTATCAGGTTGAGGAACATGTTCGAATATTTGGCTTGCAGCTGCTTACTGGCCGTATCCTTCGCCTAACCGCGGGGGATACGGTTTTTTTGAATGCCTTGAGGAACATGATCTCTGCGTGGACATTTTTACATAAGTTTCATGTTATTCCTTTTAATTGTCCAAATCTTCGCTGTGCTATATAATCTTTACTGCATGAAATGAAACCGCATTCACTTCCGTCCAATCTATCGATTATGTACACTGACCGTCAGATGAAGATTCCTAGTCCATCAAAGAAGAGGGATGTCCATGCAGGAGTTGACGCTGCATCTGTTCGAACGGATGGGCATGCTGCTCATCCTGACTTTTATACTGACGAGAATTCCGTTGTTCCGCCAATTGCTGGACCGCAAAGAGATGTCCGGCACGCGAATGTTCATCTATGCCTGTCTGTTTGGCCTCTTCGGGATCCTCGGCACATACGCAGGCGTTGTCGTGGAGAATGGCGAATCGAGCTCCTCCTTCTGGCTGATGCGGTTGACGGAGGAGCAGGCTCTGGCCCATTCCGCTCTGGTCGGCGTCGTAATTGGCGGGCTGATCGGCGGGCCCCGCGTTGGCATCGGGGGCGGGCTGCTGGCAGGAGCCCATCTCCTGTATATCGGCGGCTACACGGGGCTGGCAGGAGCAATCGCCGTACCGCTTACGGGCGCCCTGGCCGGGGGCGTAGCCCGATTCTTCTCACAGGAGCGGGTGATCTCGCCGGCAAAAGCGTTATTCGTCGGCATGTTCGCCCCGATCCTGCACATGGGAGTTATTTTGATCTGTGCGGATGAGCCGGACCGCGCGGTGGAGCTGGTCAACCTGATCGGTCTGCCGATGGTGCTGACGAACAGCATATCGATTGCGATCTTCACGACGATGCTGCGCGTTGCGCTCACCGAGGAAGAGCGGGCAGCCGCGTACGAGACGGAGAAGGCATTCCATATCGCGGAAGCGGCGCTGCCGCATCTGAAGCAGGGCTTGACGTACCGCACCGCACAGGCCGTGGCCACCTTGCTGCTGCGCGAGCTGAAAACAACGGCCGTTGCCATTACGGATACGGAGCGGTTCCTGGCCCATGCCGGTGCCGCCAGCCGTACCATTGATCCCGGAGAAGAGATCACATCCGACTTGACCAAGAATGTCATTGCGACCGGCGAGCTTCGGATCATAGAGAATGCGGAAGATATTCAGCCTCGTCATCCGGCGCTCGGCGCCGCCATTCTTGTCCCGATGATCGAGGGTCACGAGATCGTGGGCGTCATTCAGTTCTATTTCAAGCGGCCGCAGGATATTCGGCGCGTCGAGCTGGTGATGGCCCAAGGGCTTGGGCAGCTCATTTCCTATCAGCTCGGGGCCACGGCCCACGAGAAGATGAGCCATCTAATGAAAGAGGCGGAGCTGAAGCTTCTGCAGGCGCAGATCAATCCGCATTTTCTGTTCAATACACTCAACGCGATCCATTCGTTGATCCGGAGCGATCCGCTGCTGGCAAGACATGCCACGATGCAGCTGGGGGCGTTCATGCGCTTGAACGTCAAGGTGATGGCCTCCCGCAGAACGACTATTCGTGAGGAAATGGAGCTGTTGAATGCCTATCTGGACATTATTCAAATCCGGTTTGAGGATCAGTTCACGTTTGAATGCAAGCTGGATCCGGTGCTTGGCGAGCTTATGATTCCGCCTGCAACGCTGCAAATGCTGGTGGAGAACAGCATTAAGCACGGCTTGCGCGATAAGGCGAGCGGGGGCATCATCCAGTTGACCCTAAAGCGGGCGGGCGATCTGGCGGTTGTACAACTGCGGGACAACGGGGCAGGCATCTCGCCTGAGGTGCTGGACAGTCTCGGCGAACAGCCGATCATCGGCAGCGAGGGGACGGGAAACGGCATTTACAATATCAATCAGCGTTTAATCAGCATGTTTGGCAAGGAGGCCAGACTCATCGTAGAAAATCTTGCAGAGGGCGGATGCAGCATATCCTTCAGCATCCCCTGCAATCTATCGGAAGGGAGCCGGTACCGTGAAGCGAATTAAAGCGATGATAGCGGAAGACGAACGATTGGCTAGGGAGGAGCTGGCTTACCTGCTGGAACAGGAGCCTGATATCGAGCTGCTTCCTCATGCCGCGAACGGCCGGGAGCTGCTTGAGCTGGTTTCATTACGGCAGCCGGATGTCGTCTTTCTCGACGTTCATATGCCGGAGCTGGAAGGGTTGCAGGCTGCGCGAATGCTGAAAGCCTCCCCGATTTCGCCCTTCATTGTGTTTACGACAGCCTATGACGAGTATGCTGTCGAAGCGTTTGGTCTGAACGCGATTGATTATCTGCTGAAGCCTTACAGCCATATGCGATTAAAAGAAACCCTGCAGCGAATACGCAGCAGGGTTCATGAACGGCAAGCCCCGCAAAAGCGAGATGCTTATGATGTCGCCCCACAGGCAGCCTCGTATCCTTCCACTGAGGCGGCTCCCCGGAGCATGCGCGGCAAGCTGCTGTTCGATGATGGGGACAAACATGTGCTCGTCGATCCCGAGGCGATACTGTACGCGGTGCGCGAGGAACGGGTCATTCGCATCTGGACGGCGGAAGGCCAGCGGATTACGAGCAAGAGCACGCTGCAGGAGCTGGAGGAGAAGCTCGCGGGTCACTCGTTCTTTCGTCCTCATCGCAGTTACCTGGTTAACGTGAACCGGATCGCGGAGCTGTCCCCTTGGCAGAACGGCGCTTACAATATTGTGCTGAAGGATGAGCAGCGGACAATGATTCCCTTGTCGCGGGAGGCAGCCCGGGATTTGTTCCGGCTGTTAAGAGATGCATAGGGAGACGCGCGGAAGGACGGTGATGGTCTCCCGGTTCAGGCGGCATATCCGCCCTTTCGCGCACCCAATCGAACGTTTCGCGCAGGAGCTGTGGTCGCGGGCAATCCTCCTGTATATAATCATTCTAAAGCGCTTTCATTCATGGGAGACGCCATAGAATCCTGATCGTTAATGGAGGGAAAGGCAATGGAAGAAAAAAGCTATTCCGAAGTATGGCATTCTGAAAAATTCAAAACGCTGCTCTCCCGCAAGAAACGGTTCATTATTCCGATGACCGTCTTTTTTCTTCTGTTTTACTTTGCGCTGCCGATTCTCACTTCGTACACTGACGTGTTGAACCACCCTGCGATCGGCCCGATCACGTGGGCATGGGTATTTGCCTTCGCGCAGTTTGTCATGACATGGGTCTTGTGCATCCTGTACTCCCGCAAGGCGGCCCAGTTTGACCGTATGGTAGACGATATTAAAAAGGATATGGGGGCGTAATCGACCATGGCTATCGCGTTGTTTTGCGGAATTGTATTGCTCACGCTGATCATAACGTATTACGCTGCCAAGAAAACAACCAACACCAGCGATTTCTATACGGCAGGCGGAGGGCTCAAGGGCTGGCAGAACGGGACAGCCATTGCCGGCGACTATATGTCTGCTGCCTCCTTCCTTGGCATCGCAGGCTCGATCGCGTTAGTCGGTTTTGACGGATTCTTCTATAGCATCGGTTTCCTTGTAGCTTACCTGGTGGTGCTGTACCTTGTCGCCGAGCCGCTTCGGAACCTTGGGAAGTATACGGTGGCGGATATGATTGCCGCTCGTTTCTCCGACAAGAAAGTGCGCGGCGTTGCAGCGCTGAATACGATTTCCATCTCTATCTTCTATATGATCGCGCAGCTGGTTGGGGCAGGCGCACTGATAAAGCTTTTGCTGGGACTGGACTATGTCACGTCCGTTCTGATTGTCGGCGTGCTCATGACGATTTATGTTGTCTTCGGCGGCATGCATGCCACGAGCTGGGTTCAAATTTCGAAAGCCGTGCTGCTCATGGCCGGCACGTTCATCATCTCGCTGATCGTATTCGCCAAATTCGATTTCAGCCTAACCCAGATGTTCCATCATATGAAGACGGCCACGCCGCTGCAGGAGGCATTCCTGAACCCGGGGAATAAATACAAAATCCCGCTGGAGACGCTGTCGCTCAACCTTGCGCTCGTACTCGGCACGGCAGGTCTGCCGCATATTTTGACCCGATTCTTTACCGTTAAGGACGCCAAGACGGCACGCAGCTCCGTGGTATACGCTACCTGGATTATCGGTATCTTCTATGTCATGACGATCTTTCTCGGTTTCGGGGCAGCCGCTTTTGTAGGAGCGGCGGATATTACCGAGGTCGATAAAGCGGGCAACATGGCTGCCCCGCTCCTGGCCAAGGCGATTGGCGGCGACTTCCTGTTCGCACTCATCTCGGCGGTTGCGTTCGCGACAATCCTCGCCGTGGTGACGGGCCTTGTGCTGTCCGCGGCATCCGCCTTCGCCCATGATTTCTACGGCCAAATCGTGCGCCGCGGCGAATCGTCGGAGAAGGAGCAGCTGAAGATGGCGCGGTACGCATCGATTGGCGTATCCGTTGTCTCCATTCTGCTCGCGTTGTTCGCCCAGAAGATGAACGTGGCATTCCTTGTTTCGCTCGCCTTCGCTGTTGCGGCCAGCGCGAATTTGCCGGTCATCCTGTTCACGGTGTTCTGGAAGAGGTTTAATACGACGGGCGCAGTGACCGGGATGCTGACTGGGCTGATCAGCACGGTGATTCTTGTGGCGCTTAGTCCGAATATATGGGATCCGGCCGGCAAAGCAATTTTGATTGGAGATCCGATCTTCCCGATGAGCAATCCGGGCATCATCTCTATTCCGCTTGGCTTTCTGGCAGCTTATATCGGCACGCTGTTTTCCTCTTCCAAGGATGAAGCGAAGTATGCCGAAGTGCTGGTCAAGGCCAATACGGGCGCGTAATCCGGATTCGATTCTTTGACCAAAAAGGGTGCATCCAGCTGCTTGGCAGCACGCGGGATCGCCCTTTTTTTGTCATTTTATCGTAAAATAAAGATATAACAGGACTTTAGGTTGAAGTGGAAGGAGGCATGCAAATGAATATGTCCGGCATCGTTTTTTTTCTGGCGGTTGTGGTCGGCACGTTAATGATTACGTATTATGCTGCAAGGCGGACAACGAGCACGAATGATTTCTATGCGGCGGGTAATCGTCTGAGCGGGCTGCAAAATGGCTTGGCCATTTCCGGCGACTATATGAGCGCGGCGTCCTTCTTAGGCATCGCGGGCTCCATTGCGGTGTATGGCTTCGACGGCTTTTTCTATTCGATCGGCTTTCTTGCCTCCTATGTGATCGTGCAGTACATCATAGCCGAGCCGCTTCATAACCTGGGCAGGTATACGATGGCGGATGCGGTGGCGGTCCGGTTCAGCGAGAAACGGCTGCGAGGATGTATTGCCGTCAACAACATGATGATTACGGTATTCTACATGATTGCCCAGCTGGTCGGTGCCGGGTGGCTCGTCCATTTGCTGTTCGGGCTGGAAACGTCGCTCGCCATCGTGCTGGTCGGAGGCTTAATGACCATTTACGTCACGTTCGGCGGCATGCTTGCGACTTCCTGGGTGCAGATCGTCAAGTCCATATTGCTGGTCAGCAGCACTTTTATCGTGAGTCTCATCGTGCTGGCAAGATTCGATTGGGATCTGGTTGGTTTATTCGAATCCATGAAGCGGGCGACCCCGTTGCAGGAGCGGTTTCTGATGGCGGGCAATATGTTCGACCACCCGCTCGACATGCTGTCGTTTAATATGGCGCTGGTGCTAGGGACAGCGGGACTGCCGCATATTATTGCGCGCTTCTACACGGTAAAAGACCCGCGTACGGTCCGTTCTTCGGTAAAAACCGCAACGTTTACGATCGGCATCTTTTATGCCATGACCATTTTTCTTGGTTTTGGGGCGGCTGCCTTCGTCGATTGGTCCGTTTTGTCGGAGCGGGTTGAGCTGGCGGCGCCGCTCCTCGCAAGCGCATTGGGTGGCGAATTCTTAATGGCCTTTGTATCGGCTGTTGCCTTCGCAACCATATTGGCTGTGATCTCGGGGCTTGTGCTGACGGCCTCCTCCGCATTTGCTCATGACGTCTATAGCAGCATTTTCCGCAGAGGACGTGCGACCGAGGCGCAGCAGATGAGAGTGGCCAAGCTTTCGGCCATTGGGGTTGGCACCGCTTCGATTGTGCTCGCCCTCGGCGCGCAGAAGCTGAATGTGGCATTTCTTGTTTCGTTTGCATTCGCGGTTGCGGCCTCGGCTAATCTGCCGGTGCTGCTGTTCACGCTATTTTGGCGGAGATTTAATACATATGGGGCCATGTCGAGCATTGCGGCCGGATTGGTATCCTCCTTGCTGCTCATGGCCGTGGGGCCTAACGTGATGGATCCCGGGGCCGGCTGGATTCGGGCCGAAGCGATTTTCCCGCTCAAGCATCCGGGTATCGTGTCCATTCCGATTGGTTTCGCTGGCGGTATTCTCGGTACCCTGCTATCCGGCAAAGTCGGCTCAAGCGGCCGATTCGAGACGATGCAGGCCATTGCCCATGTAGCCCCGGATGAGATTCGTACCCGCGAGCCGGGGTGACGTTCCCACATAAGCATGATGAAGGTTGGAAAAGGCGCTTCTTGCTTTATTTAATGCCAAGCCGCATACGGTAGCTGAGCATAACGGGTAGTGTCCGCCCTTGGAAGTGCTCCCCGACCAGCGCATGGAACTGTGCGATTTTATCGTTCAATTCCGTTTGTTTCAGCTTGAACACGGTCTGGATACCGCCTTGACTGACGGCAAGGCCGGTATATCGTTCGGCGGTGAACGGCTCTATATGATGGAATACGATCTCCTTGGAAAACCGGAACACTCCGCTCTCCCGGATATGCTTCAGATGCTCGTTCTTATTCCCTTTATAGGCCTTTTCCTGTGCCTCCACATGGCGGTCGATGGCGGCCTCTGCCCATTCGATCAGCTCATGGTAGGATTGCTCAACCTTCCAGGTCAGGCTCGGCGGCCAATCACAATCATATACCGCGAATATCCCTTCCTCACGCAGAACGCGGGAAACCTCCTTCAGCGTGCTGGCGGGGTCCATCCAGTGAAAGGATTGGGAACAGGTAATGATATCCGCAGACCGATCCGGGAGCGCCAATTGGTTCGAATAGCCGGAGACAAACCTGATATCGGCAAGCTGTACACCGTGGCTGCCGTCAGACTCTTCCTGCAGCGACTGCAGTTTGGCCATGGCCTTGCCCCGCATATCGTCATTCGGCTCAACGCCGATGACTTGATCCGCTGCGTCTTTCCATGCAAACGAGGATAGTCCCGTTCCGCATCCCAAGTCGACAACGAGGGAGGGCTTGCGCTCCAAATATCCTGTCAGCAGGGAGACAACTTCCTGGGGAGCTTCGGGGCGATGCTGGTCATAGGTATCCTCAAAGCCGGTGAAACGGTCCACGTTGCTGGCACGGTTGCCCTCGGGAACGAAACCCTTACTCCACACTTCGGTCATATCCTTGTTCATCATTATTCATCTCCTTGTCCGGTACATAAATCGGGCCTTACAATTGGAGGTCTTGGCTGCCGCGAGTCAGGATGCGTGTTCCAGTTGATATGTCCTGCCGCTCTAATTCCATCATATCATAGGAAAGGAACTTATTAACAGATAGGCTTGACCCGGGCGGTGCCAGTGCGGGTACAATAGAGAGATCGAATGGGGAAGAGGGATGCGTATGAAGACAGCAATATCACCGAAGGGAATCTTCTTCGATGTGGATGATACATTGTATGACCATCTGGCGCCTTTTCGCGATGCCGTTCAGAAGGTTGCCCGCCCTGATGGCGCGTTTCCGTATGAAGCCGCTTATCACCGGATGCGTTATTACAGCGACAAGCTGTCCGTGGAGCTCGGAGGGGCTGGCACGGCGGCATACGGGGAAGCGGTTGAGGATATGCGCAGGCGTCGTTTCCAATTCGCGTTGGCCGAATTCGGCATACAGCTGACTCTCAAGGAGGCAGAGGCGGTACAGCAAACCTACCTGGAGCGGCAGTATGACATCACGATGTTTGAAGGCGCCCGGGAGCTTCTTAAGAAATTGACGGATGCCGGGCATGTCGTTGGCTTGATCACCAATGGTCCGGCAGAACACCAGATGAACAAAATCGCGGCTATGCAGCTGGGTGACCTCATACCGGAGGAGCGGCTGTTCGTATCGGGAGCCGTGGGCTGGGACAAGCCCGATCCGCGGATATTCCACCATGTGAACCGCCTGACCGGAACGGAGCCGGAGGACTCCTATTACATCGGCGATTCGTGGCGCAATGATGTAGTTGGCGCACTGGCTGCAGGCTGGCATGTGATTTGGTTCAACCACCGGAGCGTCGGGCCGGAATCGGAGCATCAACCGCAGCATACCGTGGCGAGTTACGGCGAGCTGGAGCGGCTGCTGGATGAAGTTATCGGATAAAAAAGCCGAGGGAAGCGCCATGCCAAGGTGTATGGGGCATGAATTGATGGCGGAGGTGCGATGATGCCGCCGGACAACTAGGGTTTTTAGCCAAAAATTCGGCTGGATCGCGGACAAGTTCGGCGTATCAGGCAGCTTAATCTGCCGGATGAAGCGTAACATTACGCAATCGATTCATTAGAGACGGGCCCGTGGGGGGGCCGTCTCTTTTTGCGTGGACAACGCATCTTCAGCTCGATGCTCCGCGAACAAGGCCCCTGCGGATCCCAACAGCTAATCCTGAAGGAAAAATATGGCAACGCGCATCCCGAGTCTCCATACCGATTCTTACTCCGTGTACTGCTTTCGGAATTGCAGCGGCGATAGGCCGAAACGTGCGGAGAAGCGGCGAGAGAAATAGGGCGGATTTTGAAACCCCACATGTTCCGCAATTCGAGCCATGGACCACTGGGTGGTCAGCAATAGCCGCTTGCCCTGGTCCAATCGGTATTGAAGCAGGTATTCCGTAGGCGTTACGCCGTGCGATTCCTTCATGCAGCGCGTCAGATAGTTGTAGTGGAAATGCAAGTCGGACGATAAACGTGCGTTGCTGATGGGCTCGCGATAATGCATTTTGATATAGGACTCCACCTGCTCCGCGACTTTGCGTACCCGCGATTGTTCCTGATCCGATCTGGATGGGTCCAGCAGCTCCAGCAGCTCGATAAACAGCGTTTGTTCGCGCCAAAATGCCGTGGACCTCGGTTCCGTTGCCAGAAGGTGCAGGGAATCGAACAGCTGATAGGCTTGCTCCGGATAAGGAATAGGGCCATGCCTCGGCAGCTTTATGTTGTGTGAGATCGAATCGTCGCCGGCTGCGCTTGATGCTGCGCTCTGAAAATGCAGCCAATAAAAGGAGGTTTCCTCCTGGCACCCCTGCACGGCGTAATGGTATGCATCCGGTAATAGTACAGCGCAATCCCCTGGGCCGAGCGCCCACTGCATATCCTCCTCGCCCAGGAACAAGCAGCCGCACTGAACCAGAATGAGATCGTATACGCCAAGGTTTCTCCGGTTGGGATGCGACTCGCCCGCCATATAATGCGTTTTTCCGGATTCAAGGAAGTAGGGGAGCGGCGGCGAAGGAATGGAAAGAACACTCCGTTCTGTCAAGGTAACACCTCCAGGGAAGTGTGAAATCGTATAAGAATTTAGGTCATTTCTGTTATCGTTTTCATCCTATCATAGAACGTAGAATGGGAAGTGTCGAGGCTTTATCATTCGAATCCCAAAGGAGTGTATATTCAAGATGATAACTCTTACTTCGCGTTCAGCTGCGGTCCCCCTTAAGCAAGTGAAACTGACGGACCCTTTCTGGTCCCGTTACATAGAGCTGGTGAGGGAAGTGGTGATCCCATACCAATATGAAGCCCTCCATGATCGAATTCCGGGCGTGGAACCAAGTTATGGCGTGTCCAATTTTCGAATTGCTGCCGGCAGGGAGGAGGGGGAATTTGGCGGTATGGTATTTCAGGACAGCGATGTCGCAAAATGGCTTGAGGCTGCAGCTTATTCGCTTGCCATTCATCCGGATTCGAAGCTGGAGGAGCAGGTGGATGAGCTGATCGATCTTGTGGCCGCTGCCCAGCAGCCGGATGGCTATCTGAATACATATTTTACGGTGAAGGAGCCGGAGAAGCGCTGGACCAATCTGACGGATTGCCATGAGCTGTACTGCGCCGGCCATATGATTGAAGCCGGAGTTGCGCATTACCGGGCGACGGGCAAGCGGAAACTGCTGGACGTGGTATGCCGCTTGGCGGATTACATCGATACCGTCTTTGGACCCGAGGATGGCAAAATCCATGGGTTCGACGGCCATCAGGAGATTGAGCTGGCACTGGTCAAATTGTACGAGGTAACCCAGGAGCCGAGATATTTGAGTCTGAGTCAGTATTTTATAGATGAGCGCGGGACGGAACCCCACTTCTTCCTTCAGGAGTGGGAACAGCGAGGGAAGAAGTCATTCTACCGCTCTGTACTGCATCCTCCGCATTTGGCTTATCATCAGAGCCATCTGCCGGTGAGGGAACAGAAGGAGGCGGTCGGGCATTCGGTCCGCGCGGTTTACATGTATACGGCGATGGCCGATTTAGCTGCCAGAACGAAAGACCCTGCTCTGCTTGAGGCTTGCGTTAATCTGTGGCATAACATGGTCCGTAAACAGATGTACATTACCGGGGGGATCGGCTCCACCCATCACGGCGAGGCGTTTACCACGGATTATGACTTGCCGAACGATACCGTATACTCGGAGACCTGCGCATCCATCGGGCTGATCTTTTTTGCCCAGCGCATGCTGCATCTGTCACCCAAATCGGAGTATGCGGACGTGATGGAGCGCGCGCTGTACAACACGGTCATTGGCAGCATGGCTCAGGACGGGCGTCATTTCTTCTATGTGAATCCGCTTGAGGTATGGCCTACGGCCTGCCGTCATAATCCGGGCAAGTTCCATGTGAAGCCGGTTCGGCCCGGCTGGTTCGCCTGCGCATGCTGCCCGCCGAATGTGGCGAGACTGCTGTCGTCGCTGGGTGAATACGTGTATACGATGAATGAGGATACGCTGTATACCCATCTGTACATCGGCGGCGAAGCCGAGGTCCGTCTCGGGAACGTGCCGGTGAAGATAACTCAGACCAGCGCGCTGCCATGGGATGGGAATGTTACGCTTACGATTCAGCCTGAGCAGGCAGCCGAGTGGACCATCGCTCTTCGCATTCCGGACTGGTCGCGCGGCAAAGCCGTTATGCGGGTGAACGGGCAAGAGGTGACCGTGGAGGATATTACCCAAGACGGCTATGCCTACGTCAAGAGAGTGTGGGCACCGGGTGACGCCGTAGAATTGGCATTCTCCATGGAGATCCATCAAGTAAGAGCCAATCCCAACATACGGGGGAATGCCGGCAAGGCCGCAATTCAGCGCGGGCCGTTGGTATACTGCTTGGAGAGCGTAGATCATGGAGCGCCGGTATCCTCGCTGTCGCTCGCAGGCGATCCGAAGCTTCATTCCCGGTTCGATCCGGATCTTCTTGGCGGAGCCGTTGTCATTGAAGGGGAGGGATGGCTTGAGGAGTCTGATGATTGGGGCGATGAACTGTATCGTTCCTCTCCGAAAAAGAGGCTTCCCGCATCATTAAAGGCCATCCCGTACTATTTATGGGGCAACCGCGGCGAGAATGAAATGGCAGTCTGGGTGCGCGAGCTGCCGCACACGGTTTAAGATCGTACAGCCCGGCTCTCCCGAATAGGGAGTTGCCGGAGGAGCCAGCACACGAAGGATGCAATGGCATAGCATAGACGATGCCGGACCACATAACATAAAGGGCTTGCCCAAGGTCGATGGACCTCGGGCAAGCCCTTTTTTTATCCGAATCGGCGGCCTGCCTTTATAACAGCTTCTTGATATCCTCTTCTATTTTCTCCGGAGTATCCGTTGGCGCAAAGCGCTTGACCACTTTACCGCTGCGGTCCACAAGAAACTTGGTGAAGTTCCATTTAATCGCTTTAATGCCGAGTGCGCCGGGCGCTTCACTCGTCAGATGCCTGTAGAGGGGATGGGCACTCGTGCCGTTCACATCAATTTTGGAGAATAGGGGGAAGGTGACGCCATGATTGAGCTTGCAGGCCTCCTCGATCGCGGAGTCCTCTTCCAGCTCTTGATTCATGAACTGACTGCTGGGGAAGCCGAGAACGGTCAATCCTTGTTCGCGGTAGGTTCGGTGCAGCTTCTCCAGGCCGTCGAATTGAGGGGCAAAGCCGCATTTGGTTGCTGTATTGACAATGAGCAAGACGTCGCCTTTATAAGACTCCAGCGTTTGGGACTCGCCGCGTATCGTTTTTACTTCATATTCATAGATGGACATCGCCGTAGAACCTCCTCCAATGAGATGTATATACAATCAGATTATATTCTTTCGCCCTGGATTGCAATTTGATAGAAACGGCAGCGGCAATTATATGCTATTTGTATGACAAAAGCTGGAGTGTAATACATGATGCGGAAATATAAAAAGTAAAATTTTGTATTTTCATCTGGACTTATTTAGGAGATCTATGATAGTAGTAGAATAAGTGCTTAATCGAGTGAACCAAAAGGGGTACTTCTGAAATCATGCGTGGGAGGACGGTATGAGATTAAAAACGCAAATGCTCAAAACGACGGTGACCAGCCTGCTGGCTTTTATGTTCATCGTCCTCATTGTTCTGGTTCCGAGGGATTTGAATCTATCGCTGGACAGCAATTTGTGGGTGACGAATTATTCCTTTGACCTGGGTGAGTATGTTACGTATATACGGGATTATTTTGCAGCCGCTATTCAGAACGGGACGCTGGGAGAAACACGGTATATCGGCCAGTCCTCGGAAGCGGCCGCTTTTGAGGCCGTCGGCAAAAGCCTGCTGGTTATCGTATCCGCTTTAATCCTTGGATTTGTGTTCGGCATTCTGAAGGGAGTCCTCGACTACAAATTGTCCAAGACCAAATTCAGTGTGCTGGGGCACTGGACCACATGGCTGTTCCAATCCGTTCCGGATTTTTTTCTGATGCTGATCGCCCAGTGGGTGCTTATTAAGCATGTACCGGCTGTCCGTTATTTTGCGGTTGACGGCTGGGAGGCCTTCGTGCTGCCTTCGCTGCTCGTGTCGATTTACCCGATTTTCTTCATTGCCCGAATCACGTCGGCTTCTCTGCTTGCGCAGGAAGGCAAGTTATACATACTGCTGGCTAAAGCCAAAGGGCTGAGTGACCGAAAAGTCGTATACAAACATATGCTGCGCAACGGTATCGCGACCATCCTGACCCATCTTCCGGGCCTGCTCGTCTTCATCTTGTCCAACCTGCTCGTGGTGGAATATTACCGCAACTATCCGGGGGCGGCGTGGAGATTGTTTCTGGCACTGGATTTCAATACGTTCAGCGGCACCGGCGGCAATTATGAACCGGGTGTCATTATTTATATCGCATTTTCCTTCATGGTGCTGTTCATGATCGTCCAATGGATCAGTCAATCGGCACGCAAGTCCTTTGATCCCCGATCAGAAATGAGGTGAGTCGATTTGAAGAATGTCCCTTTATGGATTGGCGGCACGCTGCTTGCCTTCTTTGTTTTTGTTATGCTGGCGGGGCCGTATATGCCCTTTATCGACAAGGATTTGAAACAGGAAACCTCCAGATGGGTGATGAAGGACGGGAAGCAGAAGCTGACGCTTCCGCCCTATAAGCCTTCTTCGAAGAACTGGCTGGGATCGGATAAGAAGGGGGTCGATAATCTGAGCAAGCTGGTTGTGACCGCCAAGGATACGATTCTGCTTGTGCTTGGGATTACGGCTGTTCGATATGCGATAGGCGTGCCCCTGGGATTGATCGCCCGTAAGAAAAAGGGCTTCATCCACCGGTTCATTACCTTCTGGAACCAGCTGTGCTCCTATTTGCCGCCGGTCTTCGCTTCGGCTCTGCTGCTTGCGCTGCCATTCTTTCTCTTCTCCCAGCAGCGGATGGGCTGGGCCATTCTGATTCTGGCCTGCGTTGAGGCCGGCCGGGTTGCCATTACGATTCAGCAGCAGGCCCACAAGATGGCAAGCGAGCCTTACATGGAGGCCGGAACCGCGTTAGGACTTCGCACGAGGACATTGACGAAAAATTACTATATCCCGGTCATGTTCCCCGAGGTGATCGTCAACTTCTGTTTAGATATGGGAAAGGTCATGCTCCTGCTCGGCCAGCTTGCGATCGTAAACATTTTTCTTGGTCATGAGTGGAAGGAAGTTAACTATTATGTCATGGAATTCGTGGAGACCGGGTATAACTGGGCGACCATTCTGTCCAAGCATCGAGCGGATATATGGTTAGGAAAGTTCCAATTCGTTGTGTATCCCGCATTTGCCATGATGCTGTTAATCATCACCTTCAACCTGTTAGGCGAAGGCCTGCGCCGTCGTTTTCAGGTTAAAGGCTGATCGGTGCGTGGCCGTTAACGCGAATAACCGGAAGGATGAGGGTGTGCGCCAAGTGCTTTCCTGTCCATTAGGAGTGCTTGACGAAACCGATCCTTCCGGTCTTTTTTGATGTGTAAAATGTTGCTGCTTACGCTTCTACGGGAATATCCGGGTGAGCCCAGACGGACACGCTGCCGCCGTTCACCGGAAAGTGAGCGAAGCCATCCTCGCCGATTGTAATGCGATCCTTCCGGGTGCGTGTCAGATCTACCCATACCTCTCCGGCTCGATGCTTGCCGACAAACATCCGCTTATCCCCGGCTTCGCCATTGGCGATGACCACCGCGCAGCCGGAAAACTCGATTTCCGGGATGCCGCGGCGGACCCAGCCTATCGTATTCGGGTGGTCAAAATAATCATCCTGCTCGCCATACGCCCGGTTCGCTCTGGCATACAGCAGCGGATCAATCGCTTCCTTTTTGCCAGGTATGGGTTTCTCGCCGCCGATTCCGTAATAATCGCCATAGAAGACGGAAGGATAGCCGTCCTTTCGCAGCAGGATCAACGCATAAGCGCTCTGCTTGAACCAATCCTCCACCCAGGATTCCAGTGATTCTTGCGGCTGCGAGTCGTGATTGTCCACAAACGTGACGGCATTCATCGGGTGCGACTGCACGAGCGTATCGTCAAAGATCGTCCGCAGATCGAAGGAACGGCCGGCTTTGGAAGCCGCTTGGAGTTTATAATGAAGAGACACGTCAAACAGATCGATCTTGTAATCCACCGTATCCAGAAAGTTTCGACAGTCTTGAAGCTCGGGATTCCAAAACTCGCCCACGATGTAAAAATCATCACCGCGCTTTTTCTTCATGGCAGTGGCAAATTCTTTAATGAAATCATGGTTGATATGTTTGATCGCATCCAGCCGGAATCCGCTGCACTGCAGCGTATCCACCAGCCACTTGCCCCATGCGAGCATTTCTTTGCGTACATCCGGATGGCTGTAATCAAGGTTGGCAAACATCAAGTAGTCGTAATTGCCGAATTCATTGTCAACGTTATCGCTCCATGATTTGTTCTCGCCGACGATCCGGAAAATGCCGGAACGTTTGCTGATTTCGTCGTAATCGGTACCGTTAAAATGAGTGAAATTCCACTGGAACGAAGAGTAATGCTCCCCCCTGCCAGGGAAGGTGAATTTGGTCCAGCCCTCAATTTCGAAGGGCTTCGATATATCCTTGGTCCGATCCATCTCGTCGACCTGTACCACCCGAAACCGCTCGGTTTCGTCTGCGCCCGCCTTATGGTTCATGACCAGATCCACATAGACGGCAATCCCGTTCTTGTGGCAGGCCGCGATGGCATCGATCAATTCCTGCTTGGTTCCATATTTCGTGCGAACCGTTCCTTTCTGATCGAACTCTCCCAGATCATAGAGATCGTATACGCCGTAGCCATTGTCCTCTGCGGACGTAGCTTTTGTCACCGGAGGAATCCATACCGCATCGATTCCCGCCTTGCTCAGCTCCGGGGCTGCGTTCTTGAGTCGGTTCCAGTGCGAGCCATCGGCTGCAACATGCCATTCGAAGAATTGCATAATCGTATGATTTCGTTGCATACTTCCATCTCCTCTATCATGATAGCTCTGCATGTTTACTGCATACTAAGCTCAAATACCCAAGAAAGCAGGGGAGCTAAACCTTCCACCCGAAATGGGCGGGATGGCTACATTTAGTTTTACCCTAAAATGGAAAGAAAAAGACGGGGGTTGTCGTATTGGCGGCCATCCAAACATGGCTTGCAATCCGGCATTATGGGATAGGAATGGAGTATGGGGCTATTCACCACAAAAAAACCATCCCCTGCCGGGAGTTTGTCGCAGGGGATGGTTTTCCGCTTTATACACTTTGGCTGCCTTCCGCTTACTTATGCCATGGCATAAGTAAGCAGAATCAGCAGCACGGTGGTGATGGACATGGCCAGCAGCGGCCGCCAGGCGCCGCGTACATCCTTCAAGTGGACATTCAGGCCAAGTCCCACCATCGCCATGGCAAGAATGAAGGAAGCTGCCTGAGAAATCCAATCTTTGATCGGCAGGGGAATGATCGGTTGTCCGGTAAATTCCCAGCTTCCCAGTACACTCGCTGCCATGAAGCCCAGCAGAAACCAGGGAAACTCCATCCGTGTTTGACTCTGCATACGCCCGGTGCGCTTCATCCAGACCATAAGCGCGATACTGAGCGGTACGAGCAAGAATACGCGTCCCAGCTTGGCAAGCAGGCTGATCGCAAGGGCATCCTCACCTGCTGGAGCAGCTGCCAGTGCCACATGGGCGATTTCATGAAGACTGACACCCGACCACACGCCGTATTGGGTGGCTGTTAAGGGAAGCAGCGGCTGGACGAGGGTATAACCGATAGCAACAATGGTTCCAAGAAAGGCAATCAGCCCCGCACCTAGCGCAGTGTCTTTCTCCTTCGCCTTGAGGATCGGGGACACGGCGGCAATGGCCGCCGCACCGCATACACCGGTTCCAATGCCAAGCAGAAGGGACAAGGACATATCGGCCTTCAGCCATTTGGCAATCAGCAGAGTAAGCGCGATGGCAAATATGACGCTGATCACATCCCTCATCATTAAACCCAGGCCTTGCTGGAACACGATGCCGATATTCAACTTAAGGCCATATAGAATGATTGCTAGTCGCAGCAGCCGCTTGGCCGTGAATTGGATTCCTATGCGCAGTCTCTCCGGGTAACCTCGCAGCTGTCGATACATTGCGGCGATGAGAATCGCCCACGCGAGCTGGCCAAGGTAGCCAAGGCCCGGCATGCTTGCTAATACGTAACCGATGAGAGCGATGACAAAGGTAAAGGCAATGCCGCCTGCTGCGGCGGGCAGCGTATGCTGTGTCCATCGAACCAGACGATGGACCTGTTCTTGTGATTTGGAATAGGCTGGCTCTGTCATAAGATGTAACCTCCGATTCGTTCGGTTGGTCTGAACCCATCATATCCCATTCCAATGGATAAGAAAAATAAATCATTATAATGATCATCATAAGTAATATATTATGGTAATATAACTCATAACCATTCGTGGATATTGCGAACGAAGGAGGCCAAAAGCGTGGATCAACCATTGGAGGTATTCGTTACGGTGGTAGAGAAGGGGAATTTTACCCGTGCGGGGGAGGAACTGCTGATGACACAGCCCGCGGTAAGCCAATATATCCAAGCGCTCGAGCGCTCTGTAGGCACCAAGCTGCTGGAGCGAACCAATAAATATGTCCGGCTAACCAAAGCGGGAGAAATCGTATACCATCATGCGAAGGACATTCTGAGCCTGTACACCCGCATGAACACGCTTGTGGACGATCTGATGCATCGGGCGAGCGGCAATCTGTCCATTGGCTCCAGCTACACCTTCGGGGAATATATGCTGCCGCATTTGATCGCTTATATGAGGGAACATTATCCCTTGATCCGCCCATCGATTATGATCGGGAACACCAAGGAGGTGGCGGAGATGATACTGGGCCATGAGGCGGATATCGGCATCGTGGAGGGAGATTATCAGGATGATAAGCTGCATATCGAGGCCTTTGCCGAGGATGAGATGCTGGTGATGGTTCCCCGGGACGGGCGGTATGATCATCTGCAGGAGCTATCGCTCTCCGAGCTTGCGGATGAGACCTGGATTGTCAGGGAAGCGGGATCGGGCACCCGCGAGGCAACGGAGCGGATGTTCTCACGGTATCATATTCGCCCTCAGCATATCGTGGAGTTCGGAAGCACCCAACTGATCAAGGAATCCGTGGAGGCAGGTCTTGGCGTTACGCTGCTGTCGCGATGGGCGGTGCGCAAGGAGGTACAGCTCGGAACGCTGCATATGCTGGTACCGAATGGCAGACCCGTGGCCCGGCAGTTCTCATGGATTACAAAGAAGACACCTTATCATACCAAGGCTGTAGAGGTGTTTCTCGAGCTTTTGCATCATAAACGCGGCTTCCCCAAGGGGGTCTAAAGGAAGAGAACGATCCCGGTGCAAGAGCATCCCCCTTAAGGGGATATTTTTTTGTTCGGACATGATTACACACGCCATAATTGGTTAAAAATAGATACTAAAATCATAGATGAACATACATGCAACGAATAATCTAAAAAAACGGACGTAAGGAGGGTAAAACGATGAGAACATTTAATACAATAGCTTTGCTGTTATTGATTGTTGGAGGCATTAACTGGCTTCTGGTCGGTCTGTTTCAATACGACCTGGTAGCTGCATTGTTTGGTGGACAGAGCTCCATCGGCTCCCGCATCATCTATACGATTGTCGGTCTGTGTGCATTGTACTCGATCCGCTTCTTTGGTGATGTTACGAATGACGACCGAAATACAGCCAGATAAGTTAGATTTAATCACATATAGATAACATAGTTTTTGAGGAATATCCATACCCTCATAGATAAAAAAGCCTTTCTGTGTTCAGGAATGGCTTTTTTTTCTATCCATAATCCAAGATTGTCAGTCAATTGTAATCCTCGTGTCAGGTGCAAGATCAACATATACAGTATGAAATTTCCAGTGTTTATAAGGCTTTGCATGCTCTATAGTTAAAGATAAAAACGACATATTTACGGAGTTCGGAAGGAACTTCTAGAATAAAGCCAAGCCATTGCAGCGCAGCAATCCGAAGTTAGCGACATGATAGAAAACATAACGTACTATCTGTCGACATCCTCCGTTTAGCGTAGGCAATGAAATGAAAAGGACTCCTTCACATGAGGAAAGAGTCCGAACGAATAGCGAAATAAAGACACCTGAAGGGGAGTGAAACAGGTACAACTCAAGCAGGTCACCACTCTGTTTAAGAGTGGAATGCCTTATACATGGAATCCAGCAGGCTGTGTGTCGCATCACAGCTGTATTCCCAGAACATAATACCAGCCAAGCCTTGATCCTGTATGTATTTGCATTTATGAGTCAGAGATTCAGCATCATCGTAAGTAATGAAGCTGCTGCCATCGAATAAATAAGGCGCTTTGGCTTCGTCATCCCAGTACCTTTTATAGGAAGGATTGTTAAAATACTCGGCTGCGAGCTGGGTATAGGTTGGACCGTAACCGCCGGAAGATGGAGCGACCTGGAGGTAACCGTTGTTCACATCCGGCACATCTTTCCACTTCCTGGAGTAGAATGCGGCCCCGATCACGATTTTCTCGCGCGGCACACCGGCTTGAGTAAACAGACGGACGGAGGCATCGACGCTGATTCGGAACAGATCGCCGGTTGAAGTGTACAGGTTGGCGTGATGGCCCGTCAGCGTCTGAAATCCGCCGCGCATGTCGTACGTCATCAGCTGAATGAAGTCGAGGTAGGAGTGGATGTCATTGATTTCGGTGCCATCGATATAATACTGATCGGCTCCAGCCGCGATCGTGAGCAGATAGTGTGTCTCGTCCCGCCCGTACTGATCCAATGTTTCCCGGAGCTCCTTCAGCAGCATCGTGAAGTTCTTCTTGTCGTTTGGCGATGCGGTCGTTCCTGCGATCGAGTAGCATGGATACTCCCAGTCCAGATCAATGCCGTCGAATGGAAACTCTTGCAGCAGCTTGATTGCCGATTCGCACACGCTTTGTCTCCCTGCGGACGTTGCTGCCGCTCTCGAGAATCCGTCGGAGCCCCAGCCGCCAACGGACAGCAGGACGATTAATGCGGGATTGACGGCTTTCAGGCGATGGATCTCGTGGATGGTGTTCGTATCGGTATACGTAATCTTGTCTTCTCGGATATGGGCGAAAGCGATATTCAAGTGAGTGAGCCGCTTGGCATCTTCGGTCGTGATCTCGGATAAGACCTTGCGCCCTGCGTAGCCGGCTAAAATCCAGGATGATGGCTGCATGCGTAATCCCTCATTTCTTTTTAGAATATGTCAGTTTTGCTTTTACGGTTTATTTTTCCAACTTAAGGTCAGATATCACATCTGTCAAGGGTCATCCCATTGGCCTGGATGACCCTTAACCGGAGGGGAAGGGGGCAAATACCACATGTTTTCCTGCTTGAAAACAACAATGACAAGAATGGGTGAGACGTGAAAAGCCCGTCATACCAGCACATTGGGCTATTTTGAACAGACAATAGAAATGACATATTTACGGATCATGCGGCAGTCCATACACTTGGGATGTAAGCGTTAACAATTCTGAAGCGGGCAAGCCGCACGCTAAGGATGTGTGGTCAGGAAGGCTCTTTCTTTTACATTGAACAGGGCTGCTTTTCCGAAAAAAACATGGCCGGATTTTCATTAGAAAAGGAGGGGGCAACCTATGCAGCAAGATGGTCAATCCGCCCTGACACAAAGCGTATCGGTTAACACGATGCCGAATCGTAAGAAAAATACATTATGGAGGAGGATGATTCGAAACTGGGAGCTGTATTTGTTTATCGCTCCGGCATTTCTGTATTTTGTCATTTTCCATTATGGGCCGATGTACGGGATCCAAATCGCCTTCAAAAACTTCATCCCGACGTTGGGAATAACGGGAAGCCCGTGGGTCGGATTCGACCACTTCGAACGCTTCTTTAACTCTTATTACTTCTGGGACTTGCTATGGAATACCTTGAGCATCAGCTTGTATGAGCTGGCCATCGGGTTTCCGCTGCCCATCATTCTGGCATTGGCCTTCAATGAAGTGAAGGATTCATTCTTTAAGCGTACGGTACAGACCGTCACGTATGCGCCGCATTTTATTTCAGTCGTCGTTATGTCCGGTATGATCATTACGTTCTTGTCGCCTTCGTCCGGCATGATCGTAAATTTTGTGGAAATGCTGGGCTTTCAGCCGCCGCAGTTCCTGACAGATCCCGCTTGGTTTAAGACTGTGTACGTGCTGTCGGGCGTCTGGCAGAGCGCGGGCTGGGGTACCATTATCTATCTGGCCGCTCTGTCGGGTGTCGATCCGCAGCTGCATGAGGCTGCCGTCGTGGACGGTGCGAGCCGATTCAAACGCATTCTGCATATTAACATTCCGGCGATTGTACCAACGATCACCATTCTGTTGATCCTGAACATGGGCAGCATTTTGGGCGTCGGATTCGAGAAAATCCTGCTCTTGCAGAACCCGCTGAATATGAGCTCTTCCGATGTCATCTCGACTTTTGTTTATCGCTCCGGTCTGGTTGACGCACAGTACAGCTTCTCTACCGCCGTCGGATTGTTCAATTCGGTCATTAATGCGATTCTGCTGATTGCGGTGAACCAAATCGCTCGTCGCACCAGCGAAAACAGCCTGTGGTAGAAGGGGGAATAACATATGTCATCCACGGTAAGGGAAAGCAAAGGGGATAAATTATTCCTGCTATGCAATTACATCTATCTGACGATTGCACTGATCATCGTACTGTACCCGCTGCTGTACATTGTCAGCGCCTCTATCAGTGATCCGAAGTACGTAAGTTCAGGTGAAATGTGGCTATTCCCGAAAGGGATAACTTTTGATGGATATGCCCGGGTGTTTGAGAATGCCAACATTTGGATTGGCTACAAGAACACGATTATTTATACAGTGATAGGTACGATCGTGAACCTGATTGTCACGCTGCCAGCAGCCTATGCGCTAAGCCGCTCAGATTTTGTGGGCAGAGGATTTTTTATGGCGGTGTTCCTGGTTACGATGTTTTTCGGCGGGGGACTGATTCCGAGTTACCTGCTCGTGAAAGACCTTGGCATGGTCAACAGCATGTGGGCTCTTATTCTGCCGGGAGCTGCGTCCATATGGAATATCATTGTGTCCAGGACGTTCTTCCAATCGACCATTCCGAAGGAGCTTCAGGAAGCGGCCCATATCGACGGCTGTACGAACTTCCGGTTATTCATCAAAATCGTGTTGCCGCTCTCGATGCCGATTATTGCCGTCATGGCACTTTTCTACGGCGTCGGACATTGGAACAGTTACTTCAGTGCCATGATTTATCTGAATGATGCCGCGAAGTACCCGCTTCAGCTCTTCCTGCGTCAAATCCTGGTACTTCAGGAGATGGCGGCACAGGGCGGCGGGGCGATTGACGCCTCATCCGCAGCAGCGATGAATTCCAAAGCGGAAATTGCCGCACTGGTCAAATATGCGGTCATTATCGTTGCGACACTTCCGGTTATTGCTGTTTACCCGTTCCTTCAACGTTATTTTGTGCAGGGTGTTATGATTGGTTCCGTTAAGGGCTGATCTTAAACCATACAATCCACACCAAAAAAGGGGAGTTGTTGTCATGAAAAAGCTTCGCAAGGCATCATCTATTTTACTCTGCCTCACCCTCTCAGCAACAATGCTTGCAGCCTGTGGTTCGCCTAAAGGAGATGGCGCTGCTACAGCACCGTCCGGGACGGCCAGCACGGAAGGGGTAAAGAAGGAAGGTTTCCCGATTGTGGATGAGCCGATCACGCTGACGGTCATGTCACAGGATGCCGGTGTAGCCGATTGGAATACGATGCCCGTACTACAAGAGATGGAGAAATTGTCAGGCATCAAGCTGGAATATCAGCTTTCTCCGATTGACAGCTTTGAAACGAAGAAAAATCTGGTGTTTGCGAGCGGCGATTTGCCCGATATGTTCTATGCGGCGGATCTGAAGCCGGCTGAACAGGTGACTTACGGCAGCCAAGGCATCCTCATTCCGCTGGAGAAGTACATTGACGAAGGTTATGCACCGAACATCAAAAAGATTTTCGACGAGAACCCGGATGTCCGCAAATCCTTCACGACCCCGGACGGACATATCTACGCCCTGCCGTTCGTTGACAAGGCTGCCGTATGGTACAGAGGCCCGATGTGGTACAACGGCAAGTTCTTAAAAGCGTTAAACGTGTCCGAGCCTAAGACTACTGAGGAATTATATACATTCTTGAAACGCGTCAAGGAAGAAGATCCTAACGGAAACGGAAAGAAAGACGAGATTCCGCTGACTTCCGTCAAGCTCGATGACCTGCGTATGTACTTCTTCGGCTTCTGGGGCATGTACAACGAAGGAATCTATTCCGACAAGGATGGGAAAGTACACTACCCTTATCAGGAAGAAGGCTACAAAGGCTATCTGACGTTCATGAACCGTCTGTGGAAGGAAGAACTGCTGGATCATGAGACCTTCTCGCAAACAGGCGATCAGAAAAAAGCCAAGGGAGAAAACAATCAGCTGGCTCTGTTTAACGACTACCATGCGTACTTCACGCTCGGCGGCGAGCCTAGCAGCGAGCATCCGCTCATGACGCCGGTGAAGAGTGAAATTGCCGACTCTCCGGTATACGGCATGCACCCTGGTATGTCGGCAAGAGGCACATTCGCCATTTCGAGCAGCAACCCGGCTCCGGAAGCGACCATGCGCTGGATCGATTACCTGTACAGCTATGAGGGCGCCACGCTGTTTAACCAAGGACCGGAAGGCACCCTGTGGAAATTCAAGGATGAGGCAAACCGCGTGAAAGAATGGCTCCCAGTGCCAGGCGGCGGTGATCGTGAGGAGTATCGCGGCAAAATCACGCCGAACTACGGTATTTTGACACCTGGCGTCAATGACCCGGATGTTGCGAAAGGCCTTCGCACCGAATTCGATGAGTGGATCGATCAGCAGAATCAAGAGAAGCTGGTGCCGATCGGCAAATCGCCATTCCCTAACGTTTATTTGACGAATGAAGAGCAGAGCGAGGCAACTGCGCTGTTGTCCGATTTGGAAACGTACGTGAAACAGATGGAAGCCAAATTCGTAACAGGCCAAGAGCCGCTTGAGAATTGGGATAAATACGTCGCACAAGTCAAGAAAATGGGCAGCGACCGTCTCGTCGAGCTTTACCAAGGCGCATATGATCGCTGGAATGCCGAGCAATAATCAGATGCATATATGAAAAACAAAGAGCCAACGTATCCCGGTCGCTTCATGACCGGGGGTTGGCTATTGTTTTTAAGGGGCAGGCGAAGCCCGTTCTAATGATCTTCAAAGATATCGTTATCACAAATGACTATTGGAGGTACACCATGTCGGAGAACAAGCTGGTTGAGGAAGAGCAAGCGGTAGTGGAGCAGGGCGTGCACAATTTCAGCAGTGAGGACAAATGGGTCAAGCCGGAGGATCCGCTGCTTCTGGAACGCTTGGAATGGTTCAAGGATCAGAAGCTGGGCTTGATGATGCACTGGGGGCCGTACTCCCAGCTGGGCCTTGTTGAATCGTGGGCGCTGAGCGATAAAGACGCGGACTGGTCGCGTGACGGCATTGACTGGGACATTGATGCGGAGGAGCTTAAACGGCAGTATTTTGATCTGAACAAGACCTTCAACCCGCTTCGCTTTCAGCCTGATCTGTGGGCTGATCTGGCAGCCGATAACGGCTTCAAATATTTGAACTTTACCACCAAGCATCATGACGGATTCTGCATGTGGGATACGCATACGACCGATTACCGGGTTACGGGACCGGAATGTCCGTTCCATAGGCATAAACACGCCGATATCACGAAGGAGCTGTTCGATGCATTCCGCGCCAAGGGACTCGGCATCTCCGCCTATTTCTCCAAGGCCGATTGGCATACTCCGTACTACTGGGCGCCGGGAATGGAGGCGGGGAGCTTCACTTCTCGCGGTCCTAGCTACGATCCGAAGAAATATCCTTGGCTGTGGGAACAGTTTGTCCAGTTTACTCATGAGCAGATTATGGAGCTGATGACCCGTTACGGCCGCATCGATGTGCTGTGGCTGGATGCAGGCTGGGTGAACGATTACCGGGACCAAAATATCCGATTGGGTGAAGTGGTAGAGAAGGCGCGTGAGATTCAGCCTTGGCTCCTCTCGGCGGACCGTACGGTCGGCGGGCCTTACGAGAATCTGATCACACCGGAGCAGACCCTTCCTGAGCGTGCCCTTCATGTACCTTGGGAGAGCTGCATCACGATGGGAACTTCCTTCTCCTTCCGGTACGAGGATCGTTACAAAACGGTGCGTCAGCTCATTCACCTGCTGGCCGAGATCGTGGCCAAAGGCGGAAATCTAGCGCTTAATGTGGGCCCGCAGCCGGACGGAAGACTGCCCGAGACGGCCATTTCACGAATGAAGGGCATGGGAGAGTGGCTGAAAGTCTATGGGGAGGCCATCTATGGGACCCGGGTCTGTGAGCCGTATTCCTCCGGCGCGGTTCAGTTTACCCAAAAAGGCGATACGACCTACGCCATCTATCTGTATCGAAATGAGCAAGAAGCCGTTCCTGAGGAGCTGCACATTCCGATTCAGACGGCGTTTGGCCGCATAGATCTGGTCGGGGGTCAGGAAGCGCTGGATTATCGCCGCACGGACGATGGCGTCGCGGTCCGACTTCCGGATCAGGAGCGTCAGGGGCTGGCGCCGATCGCGCATGTATTGCGGTTTCGTTAAGAGGCGGGTTATATAAACGTATTTTTCACTTAAAAGGACTTCAAGAAGAGGTGTGGACAGACATGCAGAAATGGTTCGAAGAAGCCAAGCTGGGCATCTTCATTCACTATGGCATCTATGCCGTGGACGGAGTCTCGGAATCTTGGTCCTTCTATAACGGAAGGATCACGTACGACGAGTACATGAAGCAGCTGGACGGTTTTACGGCATCGAAATTCAATGCGGAGAAATGGGCGGATTTGATCGAGAAATCCGGCGCCCGGTATGCCGTGCTGACAACGAAGCACCATGATGGCGTTGCGCTGTGGGATACGCAGTACAGCGATCTTAACGTGGTCAAGCGGACGCCGGCCAATCGGGATATCGTGCGGGAGTATGCCGAAGCGATCAGGGAGAAGGGCATTCACCTGGGCATGTACTTCTCTCTAATCGATTGGTCGCATCCGGATTATCCAAGCGTGTTTGAAGGAGGCCGGGTACCGGAGGATCTCAGCAGCGTTAACCCGCACACCAGTCCCGTGGACGGTGTTCAGGATCAGGAGAAGTGGCAGAAATTCCTGGAGTTTAATAACAACCAGCTGCGGGAGATCCTGACGAATTACGGGAAGGTGGATCTGCTGTGGTTCGATGGCGACTGGGAACGGAGTGCCGAGCAGTGGAATCTGCCGGAGTTCAAGCATTACCTGCAATCCTTCAATCCGGATATCATCATCAACTCACGTCTGCAGGGCCACGGTGATTATAAAACGCCGGAGCAGGGCATTCCGATCACGAGACCGGAGGGGCCTTGGGAATTCTGCACAACGATCAACAGTTCGTGGGGCTATGTGCCGACCGATCATAAATACAAGTCATTGAACCAGATCATTCGGATGTTCTGCGACTGCATCTCAATGGGCGGCAATATGCTGCTGGATATCGGTCCGCGCGAGGACGGCACCATCGATCCAAGGCAGGAGGACATTCTGCTTGGGCTGGGCGCGTGGATCCGGACCCACGAGGAGGCCGTATTCGGAACGGGCGAAGGCATTATGACCCGCTATTATCTGGGGGGAAGCACGATTTCCGAGGACAGAAAGACATTGTACCTGTTTGTCTATGACGATCCGAAAGAGAATGTGTGCATCAAGGGGCTGTGCAACCCGATCAAGAAAATTACCGTGCTGCATTCGGGCAAGGAGCTTACCCACGAGATCCATGGGGGCGTGCCTTGGTTCAATATCCCGGGAACGACGTGGATTAAGATGACTCCTGAAGACGCGCATGAGCAGGTGACGGTTCTTAAGCTGGAGTTTGACGAAGAGCTGGAGATGTACGGCGGCTCGGGAGCCGTTGTCACGCATAACTAACCATCACGGGGAGGGACGCGCTTTAGGTGCCAAGCCTCCCCTATGAAGCGGAGAGAATGACATGAACAGAAGTGGTGTGCCGGAGCCAAGGATTGAGTATGCTCCCAAGCATTATATATGCAATCGTGCGGGGCAGCCGCTCGTGCTGGACGGCCGCGTGGATAAGGCATTCTGGGATGCGGCGGAGTGGACCGAAGATTTCGTTGATATCGAGGGGGATCTAAGGCCGAAGCCGGGGAAACGGACCCGAGTCAAAATGCTGTGGGACGACGAGTATTTTTATTTTGCCGCGGAGCTGATCGAGGATCAGATATGGGCGACGCTGACGGAACGCGATTCGGTTATTTTCTATGATAATGACTTTGAAATATTCATTGATCCGGACGGAGACAGCCATCAATATTATGAATTCGAGATCAATGCGTTGAACACGGTATGGGACTTACTGCTCGTGAAACCGTACCGGGATGGTGGACCTCCGGTCAACGGCTGGGACATCAGCGGTCTTAAGACGGCGGTGTTTATCGAAGGGGAGCTGAACCGACCCGGCGCCGATAATCGGAAATGGAGCGTGGAGGTGGCAATTCCTTGGGCTAGTCTCAAGGAATGTGCCGAAGGCGGCCGCCGTCCTGCGCCGGGTGAGTTCTGGCGCGTCAACTTCTCGCGCGTGGAATGGCAGACCGAGGTACAAAACGGCGAATATCGCAAGGTGCTGAATCCGGAGACAGGCAAGCCTTATCCGGAGGACAATTGGGTATGGTCGCCTATGGGCATCATCAATATGCATTACCCGGAGCTGTGGGGTTACGTCGTATTCGCCGATGGCGAGGAACGCCAGCCGTTCACGCTCCCCGAAGACGAACGGATCAAGTGGGAGCTGCGGAGGCTCTATTACCGTCAGCGAAATTATTATGAAGCCCATGGTGAATTTACGAAGGATGCACAGCAGCTCAAGGGCGAGGATTCATGGAGCATCCAGCCTGTGATTGAAACGACCCGCAGCCTGTTCCAGATTAGCGCCCCCTCGTCGGACGGCACGGCTCTAATCTGCATTCGGGAAGACGGAAAGCTATGGAAGGAGTGAGCTTAAGGATGACCAGCCAAACCGCGGTGTTCTCGCTGGATTCGCAGACGCAAGAGCGGATCGAGCAAAAGTTCCAGGAGAAGGTAGTCTTTGCTGAAGCCCGCAAAGATCAGCTGTTTCATGTTTTTGAGCAGGAGCTGACCGAAGAAGAAACTTGGGCCCTGAAATATTTGTTTGCCTACATGCCGGTGAACGACATGGCCGACTATGATGGGGAATTGTTTTTGAGTCATGTGCGTCAAGCATTGGACATCCGTAAGCGCGTGCCTTGGGGCGAGCGTGTGCCGGATCATCTGTTCCTGCATTTTGTGCTTCCTTACCGGGTCAATACGGAGAATATTGAGGACTTCCGCGGTATTCTCTACAACGAACTGGCTGAACGGACGGCGAAGTTATCGATGGCGGATGCCATATTGGAAACTAATTATTGGTGTCATGAGAAGGCGACCTATATCGGCAGCGATCTGCGGACGATTTCGCCGCTGACGATGATCCGGAACGCACGTGGACGCTGCGGCGAGGAGTCCACGCTGGCGGTGGCCGCTCTTCGAAGCATTGGGATCCCCGCGCGTCAGGTTTATACGCCGCGCTGGGCACATTGCGACAGCAACCATGCCTGGGTGGAAGCCTGGGCGGACGGCCAGTGGTATTACATCGGGGCATGCGAACCGGAAGCCCGCTTAAATCAAGGCTGGTTCAGTCCGCCTGCGCGCAGGGCGATGCTGATCAATACGCGGATTTTTGCCGATTATCCCGGACCGGAGGATATTACCCTCAATGAAAAGGGATTTACAGAGATTAATTTACTGGAGAACTATGCGCCGGCCCGCACCCTTTACGTCAGCGTGAAGGATAAGCAGGGAGAGCCCGTATCGGGGGCAAGCGTTCGATTTGAGCTGTATAATATGGCTGAATTTTACCCGATTGCCGAAATCAAGACCGATGAGGAAGGGAAGGCATCCTTTAAAACCGGTTATGGCGACCTTTTGGTTCGCGCGGTCAGCGGCGGCAAATGGAGTGAAGTCCTGTTCAAGACCCAGGACGGCGAACATATCGAATTTGTGCTTGATTCATCCGAACAGCCGTTAGGGATCATGGATTTCGATATGGTTCCTCCGCCGGGGGGAGAAGGAGATGCCGCGTCGACGCTGCCCGAAGAGAAGATCAAGGCTCATAACCGCCGTCTGGAGGAAGGGACGAAGGTCCGGACCGAATATGAGGGTACATTCCTGAGCGAAGAAGAGGCATTCACACTGGCCCAGTCATCAGGACTGCCTCCAGAGCGGGTATGGAACGTTCTTCAAAAAGCTAGGGGCAACAGCAGGGAAATCGCCGCGTTCCTGGAGGAGCGTACCGGCGATTATGGCGAGTGGCCGCTGCGGCTGCTGGAGTCGCTGAACGAAAAGGATTTGATTGATACCTTCCGGCAGACGCTGGATGATCATCTGATGGGTGCGCTCGCTCAGCGTGGAGAGTGGGCAGAGGATACTTTCGTGAAGTACATTCTGTGTCCGCGGGTTTCTTATGAAATGCTGGTCCCGTATCGACGCGTATTCGGCGATGCCTTTACGGCTGCGGAGGCAGCGGCATACAGGAAGGATCCTTCTGCGCTTGCCGGGCGTTTGGAGAAGGGGTATGCATATGCAGACGATCTTCCTAACCTGAAGGGTAAGGGAAATCCGGCAGGCACATACAGTCTCATGAAGGGGGACGAGCAGTCGCTGGACATCCTGTTTGTGGCGGTATGCCGCAGTCTGGGGATTCCTGCCCGACTGCACCCGAGCGAGCAGAAGCCGCAGTACTTATGTGCTGAAGGCTGGAAAGACGCAATCTTCCGTCTGAACTCGCCGCGGAATCAGGAGAGCTCAAGCTGGGGGATGCTGCAGCTCCTCAGGGACCCGAAAGGCTCGCAGGACACGCCGGCTGCATCCTATGCCGAGAACTTTACCTTCGCCCGCCTGGAAGACGGCGTGTACAAAACGCTGGTGTATCCTTATGGCAGCACCGATGTTTACGATGAGCCATATGAGGTTGAACCGGGTTCGTACCGCCTAACGTCGGGCATCCGGCTGAAGGACGGAACGGTAAGAGTGCGCTTCACGTACTTTACCGTGCGTGCCGGAGACACCGTGCACGTTGCGCTGACCTATCGGGAGACGGCGGTCGACATTCCGGTGCTGGGCACGCTGTCTCCGGGCAGTACGCTTACCCGATTGGACGGAAGGGAAGCCAATCTTAAGGATCTTCTGGGATCCGAGGGTGCTCTTGCTGCCTGGATCGAACCGGAGCGGGAACCGACCAAGCATCTGCTCCGCGAGCTCAGCGAGCTGGCCGAGCCGCTGGATAAGCTGGGCTTGCCGATTGTGCTGATGATCGGGGATGCGGAATGGACGGCTTCCTTTGATCCGGCAAGCTATCCGAAGCTGCCGGCACGCACCGTTTTTGCACGGGATTCCAGTTATGCTTCCTTGTCGGGCTTCATCCCGAATCCAGCCGCCCATGAAGCCGGTTATCCTCATCTGTTCGTCCTGGACAGTCAGGATCAAATCCGTTATTCGGCTTCCGGATATAAGATCGGCACCGGGAAGGAAGCGCTGCAGATTGCGAACGCGATATTACAACCCTAGAAGGAATCGGAGTGAAGAGTAATGACGAAGTATATTGTGGCGGGTTACGCCGTCGATTCGGTTCTTCCCGACATGACGCATGAGGATCTGCTGAAGTTAACGCATCTGAACGTAGCCTTCGGTCATGTCAAGAATGATGAGATCACCACCGAGCATTTGAAGAATGGCGAAGTTGTCCGGAACATCAAACGGGATCACCCGAATCTTACGGTGCTTCTGTCTGTTGGCGGCTGGAGCGCCGGTGGTTTCTCTGAAGCCGCCTCAACCGAAGGCGGAAGGTCGCGCATGGCCGCATCCGCCGTACGGGTGCTGGAGGAATACCCTTTTGACGGGATCGATCTGGACTGGGAGTATCCTTGTTACGGTGAGGCTGGCATAGGCTCGAGTCCTGATGATAAACGGAATTTCACCCTGCTGCTGAAGACGATCCGGGAAGCGCTGGATGCCAAGGGCTCCCGGGATGGCCGTCATTATCTGCTCACGATAGCGGCAGGGGCTGACCAGTACTATGTAGACGGCACGGAGATGGCTGAGGTGCAGCAGTACCTCGATTTCGTCCAGCTGATGACTTATGATATGCGCGGCGGGTTTCAGGTTCTGACCGGACATCATACGAATCTGTACACGCCAACCGGTGATCTGTTCCGAATCAGCACGGATGCTTCCGTGAACCTGTTCGTTCGCGCCGGTGTTCCGAAGGAGAAGATCGTCATCGGTGCCGCATTTTATTCCCGTGTCTGGAACGAGGTTCCGGACCGGAACCACGGCCTTCACCAAATGGCCGGCAGCACAGGCGGCTATGGTCCGGCCTTTGCCGAACTGGCTGCGGATTACATCAACAAGAACGGCTACATTCGTTATTGGGATGAGGAAGCCTGTGCACCGTACCTTTTTAATGGCTCCAGCCTGATTTCATATGACGATGAGGAATCGATTCAGTGCAAATGCGATTATGTGAAGGAACAAGGCTTGGCTGGGATCATGTTCTGGGAATACGGGTGTGATTCGACCCATCGCCTGCTGGGTGCTATGCATCAAGGACTTCAAGACAATCCGGCCGGGAAATAAGCTGGCGGTGCGCGATGGATCGGATCGCTCGATAGTGGACTTACAAAAACATAATGAAAACCTCCCCTGAACGGTACCGCTCAGGGGAGGTTTCTATTTATGCGGCGAAACCGCTACCGGACGTACACTTCTTAGCCATTATCCGAAACCGTTATCCGATGTGCTCCTTCAGGTCAATCATCCAAATCGGTTACCCGATGTACTCCTCGTCGTCGTCATCCGTGGAAACGGCGGCGCTGTCGGGGCTGTGCATTTTGCGGTATTGACCGGGCGTGTATCCCGTCTCTTTCTTGAATTTGCGGATGAAGTTCGGCGTGTCCAGATAACCGACCCGGGTGATGATATCTTTTAACGGATCGGTAGTGTTCAGCAGCAGCCGGATCACCTCGTCCATCCGTTTCTGCCAGATGTACTGGGTGAAGTTCATGCCGATCTTCTCCTTGAAGGAACGGCTGAAATACGATGAAGAGATGGAGAATTTAGACGAGATCGTACCCAGACTGAGGTCATAATCCGTGAAATTGGCGTCGATATAAGCGACGATTTCGTCCATCAGGGAACTCTCTTCCGTCTCGCTCTTCGCCTCGACATGGGCGCAGATTTCAGCGGCAAGGCCTGCCAGCTTCTTCTCCAAATCCTCCAGCGAGTCATAGGAAGTGACACGCGGCAGCTGATTGACCACATGATGGATGCCAAGCTCCGAGGCCGTCTTCAGCATCGTGTTCAGAATATCGAAGCAGATGCAGCGCAGCAGCGGTACGGACGGCATCTCCGTCTTCAGGTTATTCAATGCGGTAGATACCATCTGAACCGCCACATCGTAACTGCCCTGTTTCAAGCTCTGAACCAGCTTCAGCAGCACATCCTTAGGGACCCAGAAGGATGAATCCTGTGCGCCGGAACCGGAAAGCGCGTTAAAGAAGGTGCTGCTGCCCTGTCCGTGCAGCATGGATGCCTCCAAAGCGGTTGATGCTTCAATGAAGGATTGATTCAGCTGCTCCGGATAACTGTAGCGGTTGCCTACCCCGATCGCAGGAGAGACGCCTGTGTGCTCTGCCGCCATCGATTGCAGGGCCAGGGCGATCGGCTCCATACGGGCGTTAAGGCTCGCTTCATGCCCGGTTTCCGCATCGAATCCGACAATGAGGGCCAGCTGATCGGGCTGTGGAAGCTCCACTCCAAAGGCATAGGCGGAGAAGGCGGGCAGGTCCACATCGTTCATTAGCTGCATGACGGGCCGCCGCTCCGGATTGTCGCCAATGGGAAGGGCGTGCGACTCCCACCCCATCGTCACCACAAAATAATGGGACCGACTGAAGCGAATGCCCAGCTTCTCGGTGAATTCGAAGGGGAATTCACCGGTATGGCCATGCTTCAGCAGCATGAGCAGAATATGATTCCGCGCATAGGGCTCTTGCAGATCGACGCGCTGGCTGTAGTCGTGCAGCGTTTTCTTGATCCATTCCAGTTCGTTGCTGGATGTGGACGGTTCCGGGTCATTCTTCAACCGGATGAACTCCATTAAGTCTGAAATCGGATGGTATTGTCTGCGGGCCAGCATAATAGCAAGAATGGTGCCCATTACCACCACGAAGGAGAATACCAGAATTACAAAGGTACGAATATGAACGATGCGGCTGAAAAATTGGTTGCTTGGCATCGCGGTGACATAAGTCCAGCCTGCATCGGATTTGACGGATACAACCGAATGCGGCTCCTGGTTCAAGGAAAAGCTGTGCGTTCCGGGCTCAAGCGCGAACAGTGCGCTGACTTCCTGCTCGGTAATGGTTTCGCCTTGGTAGTTGGCGGCCAGCACTTGCCCGTAATTATCGAATATATAAGTCATCCCATGGTAGTCGCTGAGGATGGAGTCGATCAATCCGGTCAGATTGGACTCATGAATCAGGTACATCACGGTTCCATGGGCGGGCGTATTGTTAGGTGCGATCGGCACAAGGTATGCCAGCATGGAATTTTGGATTTTGGTTCCCTGAACCACCTGCTCCGCCGGACGCATGGTCGGAATCGGGACGGAGTTTAAATCACGGACCATCTCCGTTTCGTTCCAGCTGTTGAATTTGTAGCGGTCGGTGAAGACGTTCAGATTCTCAAAGCCCTGTGACGAATAAATGCTGTTATCTCCGCGGAAGAACAGGAACAGCTCATCAATGATGGAACTGGTGGCTTTGTATTTGACCAAGGCCCCGATAGATTCACGGCTGTAATAAGGATGGTGAGTCCAATAACGGGTCAACTGCTCATCGTAGGCGATTCGAAAGGCAATGTCCTGCAGTTCTTTCATACGCTCATCGATAACCGTTTTAGCCTGGGTCAATTGATTGACGTTGGTCTGCTCGATCTCGGAACGGAGTGTATTCACGGCATTGTGATAAATAATGATAGTTAATATAACAAGAGGTATCAGAAAAATGGAGATGTAGGACAGTGTGTATTTAAGCAGAAGCTTGGACTTGAAGTGATTCCATTTCATATCTGCAACCTCCCGTTTTTTAGATTATAGAATGACAAGGTTTGAAGCTGAACAAATTCTATAATCGCAAGAAAAACTTCCTCTAATCGCAGTCTGTATTTTGTAAAGTCCGTTAGTAGACGTGTTTCTGTAAGATACCAGAAGCATAACTCTGAGATATAGCCTACCTGATATCGCAAGAATAACAACATCTAAACGCGGTCTGTCTTCTCTAGGATGAAAGTCGATAGTCTTTTTTTCTTGTAGAAACTGGTAGCGCTATCATAAATGACGGCGAAGTGATGGACCAAATGCCAAACCGTTAGATGTTTCTATTAAAAATACTAGGAGAACTCGACTAATAAATCAATGGATCATTTCTAAAAATAAGTGGAATCATGCCAAAAGTCTCAGCCTAGGGTTTGATGTAACGAGCCCATGGACGCAGATGAACAGGAGAGGCAAAGGATGGAGCCTAGGGAGTTCGGCAGATGATTCGAATGTAATTATTCATAACGTATATATGACAAAATATACTCAATATGGAAGATATCCTAAGATATAATACATAATCATCGTTATAAATTAAGATGAATTCTTTACTATAAAGTAAAACTAAAGCAATGTATCCAAGGTGTCAATCCATTTTTACCAGATACCTCTTTAGAGGTGTCATATTATCTAACGTGGCGAAAATAAAAGAGAACCCGCAGCCAGAACAACCTGCTTGCTTAGGTTGTCTGTCACGGGTTCTACAAGGTTCCGTCCTACTTCGGGGGAAACGGACGTGTATTAGGTTGCGCTGCCCTCTGCTTGAGAGAGCTGCAACTGCTTGCGATAGATGAATCTGGAGATCGAGACGCTGATTTCATACAGCAGGAACAGCGGGACGATCACGATCAAATCGGACATGATATCCGGCGGCGTGATCGTGACGGCCACGATGCAGAGCAGGAAGTAGGCTGATTTGCGCATCTTGGCCAGCCGATGCGGATTCACGATGCCGAGCTTCGTCAGAAAAACGACGATGGCGGGCATTTCGAACAGGAATCCGAATGGAACGGTCATATGAATCATGAACGTGAAGTATTTTTGCGCGGTGTACATCGTTTGGAATGCCCCTTCGGCCATACGCTGCATGAACTGCAGCACCATCGGGAACAGCACGAAGTATCCAAAGCAGATGCCGGCAATGAATAATACGCTGATTACGGGAATGAGCAGTACGGCCGAGCGGTGAGTCCCATCCGGCAGCGCCGGCTGCACGAACCGCCATATTTGATAAGCGGCAATGGGAAGTGTGACGGTGACGGCCACAACGCCCGCAATAATCATATACACCCACATGACTTCGGAGGGACCGAGCAGAACGAGCTGCTTGTCCATGCCTCGAACCAGCCAGTGATAGATCTTCTCGACGTAGATGAAGGCAGCCACCATCGCGACGAGAAACGCAATCAGGGTGCGGATCAGGCGCTTCCGCATTTCTTCCAGATGCTCGATCGCGCTCTGGTCGTTCGGATTAGCTGTTCTGCTTATTGACCGCTGCAGCAGGTTGCGGAGCATCGTCTTTTTTTCCATTCTCGTCGTCTCCGTTCATCAAGCCACGGGTTGCGCCCTTGAATTCGCTTAAGGTCCGCCCGAATGCGCGACCGAGCTCAGGAAGCTTGGATGGACCGAATATGATGAGTGCGATAATCAAGATAAGAATTAAACCGCCAATTCCGATATTGCCAAACGGCATGATCCTCGCTCCTTTCGATTGGTATTATTCCAGTTTGAAGCCGCTAATTGCAACGACAGCGCAGCGCGCCATGTTTTCGCCGGAGCGGTGTGGCCATGTGCTGGTTGGTTTGCTGAGGTCCTCTGTATTCTCCCCCGGGTGCTGAACGGACAGGAAGAGCGTCTGCTCGTCGGGTGTGAAGAAGGGACCGGTAAGCTCGGATTCCACCGGACCGGAAGCGAATTGAAGCGCGACTCCTTGATCCGGCCCGCTTGTTGGAATCACAAACAGTCCGTTGTTCATAAAGGATTTGTGAACACCTTTGTTCTGGCTGCTGCTGGAGATGTCCGTTACGACCCACAGATCGCCGTTCGAGTCGAACGCCAGGTTGTCCGGCGAGCTGAAGCCGGATTGGCGTCCGCCGGCCGCAAAGATTTCAAAGTCGAACTCCATGGCGGCCAGATCGTTGCCCGCTTCAAAAATGCGCGTAATATGGCCGTGAATGTTGCCATGATTGTCGTTGTTCGTATGGCAGACAAATACCGTGTTATCAAACGGCGAGATTTCGATGTCCTCCGGACGGTCCGTCGGTGTTCCGCCGACAAGACGCGCAGCTTCCTGACAGTAAGTGACCACATCGCCTTGGGATTTGAATTTGGCTTGGGCCTCTTTATCTTCTGCGGCGGCCTTGTTTACAGCTTCCAAAGTGACCGGCATCCATTTGCCCGACTTCAGGTTGGCAACGTACAGGGTTCCGTCTTCCAGAAGCGCGGAATTGGCACGGCCTTTGCTCTTGTCATATTTGTTCTTGCTGATGAATTTATAGACGCAGGCATCCTTCTTGTCGTCTCCCATATAGACAACGACCCGGCCGTCTGCGGCAAGCCCCATCGCGGTATTCTCATGATTGAATCTGCCGAGGGCGGTATGCTTCTTCAAGAAGGATTTATCGAATGGATCGACTTCGACGACCCAGCCGTAATGCGTATCCGGCAGGTTCGAAACCGCCGCGGTGTCCTCGAAGTTCTCTTCGCAGGATAAGACCGTGTTCCACAGCGTCACGCCGCCGGAGCAATTGGCAAACGTGCCGGTAGCCGTCGTTGCGCCTTTCAGGGCAGGGATGCCTCTGGCCGGGCCGGTGATATCGAATTTACTGAAGCCGTTGATGCGGCGGGCATGGGTGGAGGTGGTGTCCATCTTCCATACACCCTTCTCGTCACGGTATACTTCAATGACCGACATGCCTTGGTAATACAGGTTTTTATGGATTTGATCTGCCGTCATCTTACCGTCCTTCACAGGGCCGATCGAGAAGATGGTGGAGTACTCGTGATTGTTGACCAGGAGGCCGCGGACATTGGAGCCCTTAATCGGGAAAAATGCGTTGTAATCGCAGCCGGAGCCGAATTTTTCGCCAGCCGGATTGATCACGTCATCGAAAGCCGCAATGACATCATATTTAAAGTTTTTAGGCAGGACGAGCTGGTCTGCTTTGGTTGGTTCGATTGGCTCGAAGTAGCCGCTGACCCGATTCGTTTTGAATCCGAACAGATGATTTGCGGTTCCGGACATGGCTGAAGCCTTCCCTTCCAGTACACCTAAGCCTGCGGAAGCGGCTGCCAATGCGGTTGCGCCCGTACCCAGATAAGACAGAAACGTTTTGCGGTCCATCGTTTTATTCAAGCTTATCCACCCCTAATGTATAAATTGCCATCAGGACAAGTTTATAGGGGAAGTGTTAAGGGAATATCATCGGTGAATGGTGGAATTGTAAAAATAAAGTGATCTAGGTATGATACACGGTTCTAATTTTAATAACATGGCCTTACTGCCAGGTGACGGTGCCAAATGTACAGATTCCGTTATTTGGGTCCTATGGTGAATAGATTGGATTAAAATGATGGATGGGTTGTGGGGGGATCGGCGAACGGCCGATCGATTCGTTACGATCAACCTGCTGTGTCGAACGGATAGAATGAATCGAAGGACGCGAATGGATTGATGAACGGATGGTATCGATAGTGCGCGGTTTATTGGTCCGCGGAATACCAGACCCTGCATGAGTGTGTCAACAGTTGCAATGATATGAGGGCAGAGATTCCGCTATTACGCCAGAATTGGTGGGTTGAGGGTTAAATGAGGACACCAGATCCGCTATTACATAGAATATGGCTGTTATTCGTGGTATTTATAGTAGATAGCGGATTCTGAGTCCGGAAGTACTGGGAAAGTTGCTGTTTTTTTGAAATAACGGATCCATTGTCCATTAGTTAATTTATACATCTCTTAGATATCTGCAAGAACAGCAAGAACTGCAAGAACTGTTGCATGCTCCCGTCAGTACTGCAAAATGAAAGCTATAAAGAACCATATAGACTGGTTACCAGCCTATATGGTTCTTTATGATGTTTAATTAAGGTTATACCGCTGCCGCATTTGCTCAGCCATATTACGAATCTCCTCAGAGCCTGGCATCGTAAACCTGGAAGCGGCTTCTGTCAGCTCTTTGCCTGACTGCCAGCTGCGGATGACCTCTTTTACCGTGGTTATAAATGTGTGCGCGGTGTTCTGATCGGTGCCGATGCTCGTAAGTTCTTCAAGACTGGCGGTGCTGTTAGCCTCTACCAGAGGATACTGCTTGGGGTCTGCTCCCGCAGCGGCAATATCATAGAAGGAACGAACCAGCCGGGCGCGCTCGCTGCCCGACCCTTCGGCGATGATAAAAGCCTGGATAATGAACGCTTTCCGTTGCCGACGCTGGGCAATACCGCAGAATTTAAGGCCGTCTATGCTTAAATCGAATGTTCCCGGACAGAAGGCACCGGCAATTTCGCCGGTATCTACGTTCTGCCCGGTGCCGCGGAGGGCTTCCCGGATCAGCTCTACCATGACTTCAAAGTCCTGATGAAAGTCAGGCGCCGGTCCCGCAGAGGAAAAGGGGAGGATGAGGGACAGGTTCACCACCCCAGCGTCCAAGGGTACGGCAGCACCGCCCGAATGGCGGACGGCGGTGTCATAGCCGAGAGAGCGAAGCATGGCTTCCCCTTGCGGCGCATAAGGGAGGCGACTGTCGCGCACGCCCATCACAAAAGCACGTGGATGCCGCCACAGATGACAGATGGCGGGCCCGCCATCTCCGGTCAGCTTGCATAGGAGCTCGTCCAGCGCAAAATGGTATAGCACGTCCTGGTGCGTTAAATCGTGGGTCCGGTCGAGCAGCAGAACGGGTTGATCTTCAGGTAGTGACAGCGGAATATTCACGCTTTCTTGCGCCTCCTCTAACATGCGGATCGTGCACAAGACCATGGAAGAAATTTTGTCTTCCGAGGGGGAGCCCGATCGTTATTATCTTTGGATAGCATACCATAAATTCATACGGAAGCGGCGAGCCTGGCCCGCGCGAAATACATCAACTAAACAGGGTCGATATCGCAAGAAAAACTTCCCCTAAAGGCGGTCTCTCTTCCGAGAGTGTACGTCGATCGACGTTTTTGTTTAGATATCAGAAAGTATACACTTCCAA